>CALZJG010000066.1 GCA_945787555.1 uncultured Chromatiaceae bacterium
GTAGAGTCCGTTGGCATACCCTTTTCCGCAGGCAGGGAGCGCGCGCAGCGAGGGCACGCGAAGCCGTGGCCCGTAGGGCTGGGTGACGGTGCTCTGGGGCGCGGACTGTTTAGCGCTGGTTACCATGCCCTCACACTAGCGGTTGCCCTCCCGATCACACGAGGCTGGATATGTTCGGTTGGGGGAGAAGGTGGGCGATTCGCGCCCCATGGGCTCCCGTCGACTTTCTGAGGGTAGGGGTTGGGGCTATCCGGTCTCGCGTAGCGATCAGTGATAGTCCAGCGCTGCCGGGTGCTCCTCAGATCAGGCTCATTCCTCGAAGCGCACGCAGAGTATCGGTGGAAGATGCCGGCTGACGGTTTGCCAGGAGTCGCCTTGATTTTCGCTGACCCAGAGCGATCCGGTGGTGGACCCGAACGCCAGTCTTTCACCGTCGCGGGCGATGTCCAGGGCGTGGCGATAGACGAGATCGTAGGCGGGTCCCTCCGGTAAGCCTTGGCGTAACACATCGAAGTGTCGGCCGCCGTCTCGAGTGCGCGTGACCACCAAGCGGGCATCTACGGGAAAGCGTTGCTCGTCCTTGGTGGCGGGGACGAACCAGGCGCTGTCGGGATCGATGGGGTGCACGGCGACGGCGAAACCGAAGCTGGAAGGCGGGACGTCGACCAGCTCCTGCCAGCGTATCCCGCCATCGTCGCTGCGAAAAATGCCATTGTGGTGCTGCATCCACAGCCGCTCCGGGCGGGCGGGACAGTGCACGAGGCGGTGGGCATCTTGCGCCAGCGGGTCTCCCGCCATCTCCGGCGGCATATAGGCGTTACGCAGGCCGGAGACACCGATTAGCTGCCAATGCGCACCTGTGTCCCGCGTGGTCCAGACGCCGCCCACGGAGACCGCGACAGTCACATGCGCGGGATCACGCGGATCGACCAGTATCGAATGGATGCCCGCAAAGTCATAGCCACCGCCCATCCATTTTTGTCGGCGTGGCTCATCCCATAACGCGCGGACCAAGGTCCAGCTATCGCCGCTATCGACGGAGTGAAACAGCCCGCCGGGAATCACTCCGCACCACAGCTCGCCCGGGCGGCCGGCTTCCAGGGACCAGACCAGCTTGGTGCTCCAGGGGATGTCGATGCCGCGCATGGGATCCTTGTCCTCCAAACCTTCCGGCTTGGGTGGGTAGGTCGGCGTGGGCGCGTCGGACCAGGTCTCGCCGCCGTCTTCTGAGCGCCTCATCTTGACACCGAAGTGACCCAAATCCAGCGCCGCATGTAGGCGCTGGCCGCTGGGTTCAGCCAGGAGCATGGAAACCGGATCACCCAGAAACCAGCCACGGGCTATACCCCAGCGGCCGTTTCCGTCCCGCTCAACGCGAAACAAGCCCTTGCGGGTGCCCACTAACATACGGTTGCTCATATCAGCCTCCGGAAAGGGCCTGCGCGACAAAGAGCTCATCGTTGTCATGAACTGGGTCGGACAACTTGACACGATCGTGGATCAATGATTGATTGAGAAAAATCGCCACATGCTTGCGCAGCGCGCCTTGGTCGTCGAGGACATAGCCGCGTACGTCCGGGTGGGCGCGTAAGTACGCCTCCAACACCTGCCGCACCGTGGTGCCCTCGATCCGTGCGGGCGGAGTCTCTACGTGGCGCAGCAAATTGGGGCTGAAGCTCAAGGTCGTCATCGGCAAGTGCCCCCTGTCCTGGGATGATAGCCGCACTCCGCGAGAGGACAGCCTGTTGTCGCTCACTCGGCGAGTAGGATAGCCGTCGTTACAGCGTTGGTTTTGTCGATGTCGAACTGGACGACACAGTACTCGCAGTTGGTGTTGATCGGCGTGGGGTCGTCCTCACAACTGCAACCGGTGATAACTCCAGTATAGAAGATGCCGACTCTGGCGCTTATGTGGTCCCTCTCATCAGAAGCGCCGATGACCATCGCGGTGAACTGTTTATCGGTGGCATGACTGCTAATTGTTAAGCCTTGCTGCAAAGGCAGTTCATCAACCTGTAATTGCTCGATTTCCTTCTTGAGGGCTGCGTTGAATTCAGGCGTTCCCCAGGCATTCAAAGATTTATGAAAGTTGATCGTCGCATAGTCCATGAAACTAGTTTAATCGAGACCGCGCAATGCGCAATGCCTCGTGGGCGTTACGTCCTAGATTCGCAACGTAGCTTTCAATCGTGCGGGGCGAAACGACTATGTTTGCTGTGCCGGTGGGATGCTGCGCGAGCTTCTGAGCATAGTCCAATTAATTGTAGCCATCGCCGGCAACGCCGCCGTCACAACCACCAAGCTGGTCGTGACGATATCCGCTAGGGTATGGTATCCCTGATAAAGCATCAGTAATGCATAGGCGGCCAGTGAGATTAGCCACAGCAGACTCAGCCGAGTTGCACAAAACATCAAGAACATTATCAACACCAGTGCGACGGCGCTGTGAGTACTGAAATCCATCCCGAATGAAGCCCAAGTGCCAAACTGGTTATCGATCAACAACAATCCATAGGCACATACAAGCCCGCTAAACACCATCGCCAGGCGCCCGCGTGCCAGCCGCCATGCCCCACGAATGAGCGGGGCAGCAACAAAACCGAGTGACAGCCCGCCGAGCAAGGGAATGTAGGCATCAGCGATAGTGTCTAGAGTGGCGTAACTGAACATATGTCTTCCTGGGGTGCCTTTGGTCACTCGAGTGGATAGAGCTCGCGTAGCCTAACATCATCACTGCTGGTCATGACTGCATGTCTTATCAGCCGTCGACCTTATGGGAAGGCTTAGGGGGCCAAAACGGGATCGTGTCTTACCGTACATTCTCCTTGCTGCCCTTCTCGGCGAGTCCTAGAATTCGCGGTTCTCAAACCTGGCCCACAGCGCGGCTATCGCTGATGTCTTGGAGCAAGTTGTGTCAGAATCGGGGGTTTCGGTGTCAGGCGGACTCGGCTGTTAGGGCGAGGCGGGAATGAGGCCGAGTTTGCTATAAGATACATTCATTATCATTCGCGTTGGAAAGTAACCGTAGTATGGATCATTTCAATTATCGTGACGGACGACTGTACGCCGAAGATGTCTCCTTGGCAGATCTCGCTGCACGTTACGGCACGCCCTGTTATGTCTATTCACGCGCCACCATCGAGCGTCATTGGCACGCCTTCGACGCGGCGCTGAGCGGCGTCGAGCATTTGGTGTGCTATGCCGTGAAGGCCAATTCCAATATCGGCGTATTGAACGTGCTGGCACGCCTCGGCTCAGGTTTCGATATCGTGTCGGTGGGTGAGTTGGAGCGGGTGCTGCGCGCCGGGGGCGACCCGCGCAAGATTGTGTTCTCCGGCGTCGGTAAGCGCGCCGATGAAATGCGCCGTACGCTGGAAGTGGGTATCCATTGTTTCAACGTGGAGTCGGTTGCTGAGTTGGAGTGCTTGAACATTGTAGCGGGCGAACTGGGGAAGCGCGCGCCGGTGTCGCTGCGCGTCAATCCCGACGTGGACGCCAAGACGCATCCCTATATTTCCACCGGGTTGAAGGAGAACAAATTCGGCATCGATATCGCCGAGGCGCCACAAATTTATGCGCGCGCCGCGCGCTTGGCGCACATCGATGTCATCGGCGTGGATTGTCATATCGGCTCGCAGCTCACCGAGGTTGCGCCCTTCGTCGCGGCATTGGAACGGGTGCTTGCCTTGGTGGATCAGTTGGCGGCGCAAGGCATAACTTTGCAGCATCTCGACATCGGCGGTGGTCTGGGGATCACTTATCGCGACGAGACCCCGCCCAGTCCGACTGACTACGCGAGGTCCTTGCTCCCGCGCCTGCGTGAGCGTGGTATGAAAGTGATGATCGAGCCGGGGCGTGCCATCGTCGGCAACGCCGGCGTGTTGCTCACTCGCGTCGAATATCTCAAGCCCACAGCGCACAAGCATTTCGCTATCGTCGATGCGGCCATGAATGATTTGCTGCGGCCGTCCTTGTACGGGGCCTGGCAGGACATCGTGGCGGTGGTGCCGCGAGCTGGCACGCCCGCGCATTACGATATCGTCGGACCGGTGTGCGAGACCGGCGACTTTCTCGGCAAGGAACGTGAGTTTTGCCTGGCGCCCGGTGATGTGTTGGCGATCCGTTCCGCCGGCGCTTATGGTTTCACCATGAGTTCGAATTACAACTCGCGCCCGCGCGCCGCCGAGGTGCTGGTCGACGCTGATCAGGTGCATTTGGTGCGCGCGCGCGAAACGTTGGACTCATTGATGATGGGTGAGACGGTGTTGCCAGATTGAGTGAGCGCGGACGCATGGAACGCCAGCCCGAGCCGGAGCTGATGGAGGACGCAGCGCAAGCGCGCGCCTATGCGGAGGCGGATTTCGAGGAAGCGCATGCACGCTTCATCGCTTTATTCAAGGAGCGTTTTTCCGCTTGGACGGGCGAGGGCGAGGCGCTCGACTTAGGCTGCGGTCCGGCCGACATCACGGTGCGTTTCGCGCGAGCCTATCCACGTTGCCGTGTGCAGGGCGTAGACGGTGCTGAGGCGATGTTGGTCCACGGGCGTGAGCGTATCGCGCGTGAGGGGTTGGGTGGACGCATTCAACTGGTGCAGGGTTATTTGCCGCGCGCGGTGTTACCAAGGTCGCGCTATGAAGCGCTGATCAGCAACAGTCTGTTGCATCATCTCGCCGAACCCGTGGTTTTATGGAATGCGATCAAGCGCCATGCCATGCCGGGCGCGCCGATCTTTGTGATGGACCTGCTGCGCCCCGCGGATCGCAACGCCGCACTGGCCTTGGTGGAGGAATACGCCGCCAATGAACCGACCGTGTTGCGCCATGATTTCTATCATTCCTTGTTGGCGGCGTATACGATTGAAGAAGTGGTCCGCCAGCTTGCACTTGCGAACTTGCTGGAGTTGGATGTCGCGCAGGTATCCGATCGACACTGGATCGCGACAGGTTACGGGTCCTGAGCGGAGTCATTGCGCGCCGGTGAAATGGTGCTGGCGCCAGGCCTCGTAGAGGATCACCGCCACGGCGTTGGAGAGATTGAGGCTGCGGTTATTGGGCAGCATGGGGATGCGTAGCCGGTGATGGGCGGGGACGAGTGCTAAGACCTCTTCGGGTAGTCCGCGGGTTTCGGGGCCGAACAAGAAAGCGTCGCCGGGTTGATAGCGCGCATCGGCGTAATTCGTGGTGGCCCGGGTCGAGCAAGTGAAGAGACGGGTCGGTTGCGCCTGATCTAAAAAGGCATTTAAGTCGGCGTGGAGTTGCACGCTAGCATATTCGTGGTAATCCAAACCGGCGCGTTTGAGCCGCGCATCATCCAAGTCAAAGCCCAGCGGTCGGATCAAATGCAGCTGTGCGCCGCTGTTGGCGCACAGGCGAATGATGTTGCCGGTGTTGGGGGGAATTTCCGGTTGATACAGCACGACGTGAAACATTGCCCTATAGTAACCACGGAGGACACACAGAGCACGGAGAATAGATTTAATGGGAGCAGGCAGGGAGGATCAATATAGGGCGTGGCCTTCACTAGGCCCAACAAGAAAAGCATAAAGAAATTGCCTGTTCTCTCTGGTCAGATGTCTTCTTCCGCTTCTTCTGCCATGCCCAGGTCCTTAATCTTGCGCGTAAGGGTGTTCCTTCCCCAGCCCAGCAAAAGAGCGGCTTCCTGGCGGCGGCCGCCGGTATGCTTGAGCGCGGTTTCTATCATGATGCGCTCGAAGTCAGGGGTGGCGACGTTAAGTATCGCCGACTGTCCTTGGGCGAGTTGTTGATCGGCCCAATGCTTAAGCGCATCTTTCCAATCGGCGCCGCTACTGGCGGCCGTGCTTTGCGTTTTGAGTTCGACCGGCAAATCGTCGAGATGAATCTCACGCCCCGCGGCCATCACGGTGAGCCAGCGACAGGTGTTTTCCAGTTGGCGCACGTTGCCGGGCCAGTCCAAGCGCATGAGATAGTTGGCGACTTCGGTGCGGAGCATCTTAGGCTCCACTTCCAGTTCCCGCGCGGCACTTTTGAGGAAGTGGCGGGTGAGCAGCGGAATGTCTTCACGACGTTCACGCAGTGACGGCAAATGGATGCGGATAACATTGAGGCGGTGGAATAAATCTTCTCGGAACAGCCCTTGTTTGACGCGGTCCTCGAGGTTTTGATGAGTAGCGGCGATGATGCGTACGTCCACCTTGATGGGTGTTTGCCCGCCGACACGATAGAACTCGCCATCGGCCAGCACGCGCAGCAAGCGGGTTTGGCACTCGGGCGGCATGTCGCCGATCTCGTCGAGAAATAACGTGCCGCCGTCGGATTGCTCGAAGCGCCCGCGACGCGCGGCGGTGGCGCCGGTGAAGGCGCCACGTTCATGGCCGAACAATTCCGATTCGAGTAATTCACGAGGGATGGCGGCGGTGTTCAAGGCGATGAACGACTTGGCGGCGCGCGGGCTGTGACGGTGCAGGGCGCGCGCCACCAATTCCTTGCCGGTACCCGATTCGCCATTGATGAGCACGGTGATGTTGGAGCGCGACAACCGGCCCACGGCGCGAAACACTTCCTGCATGGCTGGCGCTTCACCGATGATTTCTGTGAGTTTGTAGTCGCTCTCGGTGGTTTGTTCGGTGTGGCGGCGGCGTTGGTCGATAGCGCGTTGCACCAGGTCCACCGCTTCGTCCACGTCGAAGGGCTTAGGCATGTATTCGAAAGCGCCGCCCTGATAGGCAGAAACGGCGCTTTCCAAATCGGAATGTGCCGTCATGATGATCACCGGGATTTCAGGGTGTCGGCCGCGGATGTTGTCGAGTAGCGCTAACCCATCCATGCCCGGCATGCGGATGTCGGTGACGATGGCGTCGGGTTCGTTGCGATCCAGCGCGTGCAGCACTCCCGCCGCGCTGTCGAAGGTCGACACGTCCATGTCCGCTTGGCGCAGGGCTTTTTCCAATACCCAGCGGATGGAGCGGTCGTCGTCAATGACAAAGATATGCTTACTGCTCATGGTGCGCCTCTAATGGAAGCAGAATAGTGAAGACCGTTTTGCCCGGCTCGCTGGTGCATTCGATCAGGCCGCGGTGTTGTTGCACCAGGGATTGGGCGATAGGCAGGCCCAGTCCGGTGCCGTCGGCACGGCCGGTGACCATGGGATAAAAAATACGCTCGAGCATTTCAACTGGCACGCCGGGGCCGTTGTCGATGATATCCACCCGCACGCCCAGTTTGTGGTGCTGATGCCCGATGGTGACTTGGCGGATGGTGCGGGTGCGCAGGATGACCTCGCCCTCGGCGCCTACCGCTTGTACGGCGTTGCGTACCAAATTGAGCACGGCTTGTATGAGTTGATCGGGGTCGGCGCGCGTGTCGGGAATGCTGGGGTCATAATCACGCACAATACGCACGCCGGGAGGGGCCTCGGCGGTCACCAGGTTCCGCACGCGCTCCAATACTTGGTGGATGTTGACGGGCTGTTCTCTGGGCAAGGTATTGGGTCCGAGCATACGATCGACGAGGTTTTGCAGCCGGTCGGCTTCGCCGATGATGATGCTGGTGTATTCCTTGAGCTCGTCGTCGTGGAGTTGACGCTCCAGGAGCTGAGCCGCACCGCGCAGGCCGCCCAGGGGGTTCTTGATTTCATGGGCCAGGCCGCGCACCAGGGCGCGCGTGGCCAGATGTTGCGTCAGGAGGTTTTCCTCGCGTTGCACCCGGCGTTGGCGATCCATGGGATGGAGTTCCACTAGCAGGTCTCGTGGCTGGCCGGCCTCGTAGATGGGGGTGACGGTGCAATCGGCGGTGATGGTGCGCCCGCTTGGCAGGTGCACGCTCGTTTCCCGGTCGGTGTAAGGGTGGCCACTGTCCAGCGCGCGTTGAAAGGATTCCACCGCGCCGGCTTCGTGGGCCAGCAGTTCCGCCAGGCTCGTGCCTTTCAGCTGGCGTGCGCTCGCCGCCAGCAGCATTTCCGCAGCAGGATTGAGATAGCTTAGGCGTAGCTCCTGGTTGAACAGCAACACCACTGTGTTGAGATTGTCCAAGATACGCTGGGTGAGCTGCGTTGTGAGGGTATCGGGGCTAACCATACTAGTGCATTAGCAAAATCCAAACCAATGTACGTGCACCGCCGGTGCGCGACGTAAATCGTCCCCCGCGGACGCCTAATTGATCATTTAAAGCAGCCAGTTACGCCTGCAGCTTAGGGGGTGCGGCGGGAGCCGGGTGACAGCGCGTAAGGCGTGGTACGCGATCTTAGCCCCAAGATTAGCGCAAAAAACGTGATGATGCACCAGGATGGTGCATTGAGATGTTGCGGGTTATCGACTGGGGGGCAGGAGGGCGGAAAATCGTTGTACATGGAAGGTGACCGCCTGGCTGCGCGCGAGGGTCTGTCCACTCGCATCCACCACCCTGGCTTCTACGCTATGGGTGCCGCGATCGACGTTCTCCAGGGTGATGCCGCCTTCGGTTTGTGGTTTGCCGATCAAGCGGCCGTCGAGGGCGAAGGTGAGGCGGTGGCCATCGTCGATCTTGAGGGCCGTCGTGAGCATGACGGATACGCGGACCTGCCCGGTGTTCTCGCGGATGGTTGCGTCGGGCTGGGGCTGGGTGATGCGCACTTCTCCGTAGTTGACGGCGGCTTTCTTAGGCGCTGGTGTTGCTTCGCTAGGCGGCGCCACCGGCGTGGCGGGCATGGTGTGTACTTTCGGCAGCTTGATCTCCGTGGCATTTTCCACGGGGGGGCGATCGGAATAAATCACCGAGCCGTCCGGCTGAACGTGTTTGTACACCGCCGCGAGGGCCATGGTGGACAGGCTTAGTAGTAGTAGGGCGGTAATGATGCGGTGCATGGCGTCACAGTCATTAGTCAGGAATTACAGCTTTGTAGCGTGATTATCGGCGCCTGTCAAAATGTCGAGAGTGGAGCAGGTCGCAAATATGTAAAAAAAGCCCCCGGTTTCCCGGGGGCTGCTTCGTCCATGAGGCGACGCCTAGTTTACAGGTTTTCTAGAGGCTGTAGTACATGTCGTACTCGACCGGATGGGTGGTCATGCGCAGGCGCGTGACTTCATCCATTTTCAGCTCGATATAGCCATCGAGCATGTCATTGGTGAACACGCTGCCCCGGGTGAGGAATTCACGATCCTGGTCCAGGGCGGTGAGCGCTTGGTCCAGGGCGTGGCACACGGTGGGGATTTCCTTGAGTTCCTCCGGCGGCAAATCGTACAGATTCTTGTCCATGGCGTCGCCGGGATGAATCTTGTTCTGAATGCCGTCCAGGCCCGCCATCATCATGGCCGCGAAGGCCAGATAGGGGTTGGCACTGGCGTCGGGGAAGCGGAGCTCGATGCGGCGCGCCTTGGGGTTGGAAACATGCGGGATGCGCACCGAGGCGGAACGGTTGCGGGCCGAGTAGGCCAGCAGCACCGGTGCTTCGAAGCCGGGGACCAGGCGCTTGTAGCTGTTGGTGGAGGAGTTGGTCAGAGCGTTTAAGGCGCGGGCGTGCTTGAAGATGCCGCCGATGTAATACAGCGCGTTTTCGGACAGGCCGCCGTAGAGATTGCCCGTGAACAAGTTTTTACCGTCTTTGGCCAGGGACTGATGGACATGCATGCCGCTGCCGTTGTCGCCCACCAGCGGTTTGGGCATGAAGGTGGCGGTCTTGCCGTAGGAATGGGCGACGTTCTGCACCACGTACTTCAGCATCAGCACTTCGTCGGCCTTACGCACCAGGGTGTTGAACTTGGTGCCGATTTCGCACTGACCGGCGGTAGCCACTTCGTGGTGATGCACCTCGACCGGGATGCCCATCTCGGTCAGTGCCAAGCACATGGCCGAGCGTATATCTTGCAGCGAATCGACCGGCGGGACCGGGAAGTAACCTCCCTTGACGCCGGGGCGATGACCGATGTTGCCTTCACCGAAGGCGGTTTCGGTGTTCCAGGAGGCCTCTTCGGAGTCGACCTTGTAGAAGGCGCCCGAGATGTCCGAGCCCCAACGCACGTCGTCGAGGATGAAAAACTCGGGCTCCGGGCCGAAAAACGCGGTGTCGCCGATGCCGGTGGACTTCAGGTAGGCTTCGGCGCGCTTGGCCAGCGAACGGGGGTCGCGCTCATAGCCTTGCATGGTGTGCGGCTCGAGGATATCGCACCGGATAATCATGGTGGACTCGTCCATGAACGGGTCCATCACGGCGGTCGTCTCATCGGGCATCAGCACCATGTCGGACTCCTGGATGCCCTTCCAGCCGGCGATGGAGGAGCCGTCGAACATCTTGCCTTCTTTGAAGAAATCTTCGTCCACCGTGTCGGCGGGGATGGAGACATGCTGTTCTTTACCGCGGGTGTCGACGAAGCGCATATCGACGAACTTTACGTCTTTTTCTCTCAGGGATTTCAGAATCTCGTTAGCGGACATGTGAGCTCCTCCAGGTAATGCTCAACTCATGGATGCAAATGCTGCATGGATCGCAGCCCCAAAACCATTCCAAAACCATTAATGGTGCGTACTGTGTATGATGCGTAAACTTAGCAGAAAACATGCCATGGCTAATAAGTCACTGATTCAGGTTGCTTAAAGGGGTGCAGTGGCGGCGCATGGTAGGTGATCTTGCACTAAGATGGTGTATCTTGCTGTCGTTGCGCACCATCGCAGTGCCGCTCTGGTCAGCTCGCCCGTCCGGATTTGGCCACTTTTATCGTGATGACCAGTTCCTTATCGCTCTGTTGTATGTCGAGCACACTGTGGCCGTGGATACGGCACCAGGCGGGTATGTCGCTCATGGCGCCGGGATCGGTGCAGATTACCTTGAGGGTGTCGCCGTCGGCAAGCGCTTTCGCGGCGTTCTGTGTGCGTATCACCGGCATCGGGCAAAGCAAGTTGCGGGCGTCGAGAGTGTGCTCGCTCATAAGTACCATTCCTGGGGGATGTCGTCGCTGTTCAGCGGCGGCACCTCGATTTCGTAGGGGGCCCCTCCACGTGGTGTGATGCTCATGCGCACCGCCGCCGCGCTACGCCCTTGACAGAAACGCGCGGCCAAGCGGGCAGCCAGGTGTAAGTCGTCATTGTCGGTCTCGCCGTCGATGAGCACCAATGGGCCGCTGTGGCTCAGGCTGCGCAAATGCGTATAACGGCGTCGGTAGCCTTCCAGGAAATTGTTCTCGCCTTCCTCGCGGCCGACGATGAGTTTGAAATGCGGACGCGGGCGCAAGTGACGGCCGACCTTGAGCAGCATGATGTCATCGAGTTCGTAACGCTTATCGCCGCGCGATTGCCACAGGTCTGCCAGCTTGGTGGTGTAGTTGGGGTCGGTGAGGAAGCAGCAGCCGCCGGCCGGCTGGGCGTAATCGGTGAGATCATAATGCGCCGCTAGCGCCATTTGCGGTTTGCGTGAGCGGCCGTTGAAGGCGAGCAGTTGTTCACGATCCACCCAGCCTTCGCGCTCGGGTAACGTTGGGGGTAGCAACTTTGCGCACAGCGGGCGCAGCAGCCGGTCGCCGGCGCCGGATTCGCGCGCGATCAACGGCAGGGTGTCGCGGCGTTGCGACATGGGGCGCTGGCCCAGCACTTCGCCGGTGATGATGAAATCGTAAGCATTTTCTTCCATCCAACGATGGGCGTGGTGCACCATGAAACCCTTGCAGTCCAGGCAGGGATTGAGGTTGGAGCCGTAGCCATGCTTGGGATTGATGACCACATCCTTGTATTCCTCCACCACGTCGATGATATGTAGCGGGACACCCAGTTGCTCCGCCACCCACAGCGCATTATTGCGCTTGGGTTTGGCGCGGTCCTGCTTACGGATGGCGTGCGTGTGGCCCTCCACACAAAAGCCGGTGTAGAAGTTTATGCCCTCGACATGGACGCCCTGGTCCAAGACCACCTTGGCGGCCAGCATCGAATCGAGGCCGCCGGAAATGAGGGCTACGGCTTTACGCGTTTTTTGCATGGGATAGTGACGATGAGTTGCTGGGAACAAGGGGGGCCAAGGATAACAAAAAAAGCCCTGCGACGGGATGCGGGATGGCGCTGTCACACTCGGCCAGCGGTCGTCAGCGGCCCGCGCGCTGTTCCGCATCGACCGCCCAGCGCAGCGCCATTTGATCAGCGTCACCCGTCAACTCCAGGTAGCGGCGATAGTGGGGCAGCGCCTGGGCCGGGTCGTGCAAATAAACGTCCAGTAATACGGCGAGATTGAGGCGGGCATAAGCATAATCGGGCTCGGCATCCAAGGCCTGCTGATAGAATGCTTGCGCTTCCGCAAAGCGCCCGGCCGTGCGCCGCAACACCGCCAATTGGGTGAGCGCGACGGGTTGGTCCGCTTGCAATGCTAAAGCCTTTTGCAGCGCTTGTTCCGCTCGCGCCGCATTGTCGGCGCGCGTGTAGGCGATGCCCAAGTTGACATAGAACTCGGCAGGGGGCGACGGTGCGGCGCTGAGGGCTTCCAAGGTGGGGAGTGCCTCGGCGTGCTTACCCGCCTTCATAAGCGCCAGCGCGCCGCTGTAGCGGCGCTGAAAGTCAGCGTCGCTGGTGAGTGCGGTGCCCTTGGGGACGATCGAGCCGCCAGCGCAACCGCCTAACAGGATCGTCGCCAAGGCGGTGCTAATGACTCGTTTCCAGCACATCTTCGGTACGCTCGTACTTGGCATAACGCGCGGGTAAGAGTCCGCTCAAGGCGATATAGCTCTCTTGCACCCAGTGATCGTAAACACCTTCCAAGGTGCGGCGCGCATTGGCGACGTGCAAGTCGATCGCTTGCTCCTCGAAGGGGAAGGCTTGTTCCTCCAGCAAAATATCGTATTGTTCGCGCTCTAGCGCTGAGAGACCGTTGGGGCGCTCGGAGCTGAGCAAAGCCTGGCTGAAATCCCGGTACAGTTCGCCGAGTCGAAACGTCGCCGCGGTGGTCGTCTCGCTCATCCGATAGGCGGCCGCGCCTTGGTAGGCGGCGAGCGCGTTTTCGAAGGCGGATTTTTTGGCACGCAAGCTGCGCTCCAAGGGCAAGGTGAGTTTGAGACCACGATAGGCCTCCCAGTCATAGTCCGCCAGCAGCAAGGCGGCGCGCGCAGCGTAGTGACGCGTGCGCGGGTCGATTTCCCCCGCGGCCGTCGTGGCCATGATTTCGCGTAGCCGTGTTTGTGCCTGTTTGTGTCGACCTGCGTTACGGTCCGCGTCGGCCAATTCAAAGCGCGCTTCCGTGGCCATGTCCAAGGGCGCGGGGTAGCGTCGGATGTAATCGCTCAGTATTTGTTGATGGCGATCCTGCTTGCCGAGATCGCGATACAGCGTCGCGGCTTGTAGCAAGGCGAGACGGCGCGCTTCTTCCGAGTCTTCCTCGCGACCGAGGCGCTCCCATGCCGCCGCCGCGCGCGCGGTTGCATCGCTCTCTTGGTAAGCGATGGCGAGCTTGCGGCTGGCGCCCAATTGTAGGCTGTGACCGGGGTAGCGGCGCGCGAAGGTTTCCAGCACTGCCGCCGCCTGTGCCCAGGCTTGCGCTGTCATCAACGCGGCCGCGGCATCGAAATCGGCATGCGCGGCGATGGCCGTGCCCGGCGCGGCGGCCGCGGCGCGCAAAAACAATTCCGCCGCCGCCTCGGCATCTTGCGTCAAAGTGACTTCGCCTTGCTTGTAGAGCGAGGCGGCGAGGCGTTGCCGGATGGCGACTTTCGGTTCACGCAACGAGTCGGGTAGGGGGGAAATGCTGGCCAACGTTGCGAGCGCGCGTCGATAGTGGGCTTCTGCCGTCTGGTAATCGCTACGATCGAAGGCGATGTGACCACGCACCGCCCAGGCACGTTGCGTGAGTAGGTTGTCGGCGAGAGGGTGTTCGGTCACGGAGCGCGCGGCCCGCTCGGCGGCCTCAGGTTCACCCAGTTCCCACAAAGCCACGGCGTTGCGCGTTAGCACGTTGGCCGCTTGCGGGTGAGAGGGGAAACGCTCGGCGTAGCGCAATCCGCTGGCGATGCCGCGGCGGCGCCAGGTGTCGCGGGTGGCGCCATGCGGGAGTTGTGCGGCGTGCGCTTCATAGGCCAGCAATGCAGCATAGGCGGCCTCTGCGGCGCGCGGGTGGAGTGGGTAATCATAAGCGCTGCGCTCGTATTCGCTCACGGCTTCGGCATGGCGGTCGCTCTCGCTGAGCGCTTCCGCGAGCAGGAAATTCATTTCCACCGTTCGTGGCTCGTGCGGAAACCAGCGCAGATAATCGCGGTAGTAATTCACGGCCGTAGCGTAATCCGCGCGGTTGTGGTCACGTTGTGCGCGGGCGTGGTGATAACCAGCCAGTTCCGTCACTTGCTCGGCGATTAACTCGCGCGCCGCAGCGGGGCGTGCACCCTGTTGCCAGTAAGCTTGTTCGAGCCCGTATTCGCGTAGCAATCTCTGCTTGGCCAGCAGCGCCTTGGATCTGAAGCCCGCCGTCTCGTAGGCTTGTATGACCTTGGCTTGCAGCAGCGGTGCGGCGTTGGCCAAGGGTGTGCGGTCGATATAGGCGCGATAACTGTCGGCGGCGTCTTGATAGCGCTCCTTACGCAAATAGAAATCACCCAGCTGGCTATAAAGCAGCGCGGCGTGTGGCCACGTCTCGCGCTGGGCGAGATAGGCGCGCAGGGCTGTCACGCCGCCTTGATAATCGAGGCTGAGATTGATCGCGCGTAGTGTTTCATCGACGAGCGAGCGATCGCCGGGTGGCAGCGCGTCCAGCGACAGGTCGTCGTCCAAGGGCGTGAGTTTGCGCGCCAGCAGCGTGGTGTGCGCGTCGAGGCCGGGCGGATAGTGTTGCGCCTTGAAATGCGACCAGCCCAGTTTGAACAGGGCTTGTTCATGCAACGGTGTGGACTCGCCCCGCGCGGTGACCCGCCTATAGGCCGCGCCGGCTTCTTCCATGAGGCCGGCGGAGAATAGCATTTCACCGCGTCGGAAATGTGCCTCGGCGACATAGGGTGAGCTAGGGTAGCGCTCCGCCAAACGTTCCAGCGTGGTGAGCGCCGCTTCCCAGGCATCGCTCTGTTCATAGGCGCGTGCCAGGCGATAGAGCGCGCCGTCGCTATGACCATGTTCCGCGTCGTCGGTGAGCAAGGCTTCGTATTGTTGCACGGCAACTTGATACAGCTCGCGTGCGCGTTGCGGATCCTCGATCAGGCTCTCATCGGCCGTCGTCATGATCAGTTCGACCTGGCGACGTCGCGCCGGCAACGACAACGGTGATGTGGGGTCGGTAGCGATGAGCTGGGAGTAAAAATATAGGGCCTGATTGCGCGGATTGTCGACGGGTTTTTCGGTCAGTGTCGTAGGCGGTGGCGGGCGTAAGCTGGCGAGTGTGCCGCGCTCACGGTCCTGCCACGCACAGGCGGCGAGACCCAGCGTCAACAATAATACAATGGCATGGCGGTTCACGGCGATGCCGTCCGATCAAAGAATTGCGCCAGTGCGTAGCGCGCTTGGGTCAGCAACTCGGTTAGTTGTTGACGGCGGGTTTGCAATTCTTCTCGCAGCATGACGGCGAGCAATGCGTGATGCGCGGCCACTAGGGTCACAGCCCGTGCATGCAGAAGATCCACTGCTTCGGCTTGCGTGGCGATGCGCGTATCGAAGCCCATGAAGCCGCGCGGCACTTCTTGCATCACTAGCTCGAGTCGCTCGCGCCGCTGTTGGGCCGCGAGTAGTTCCGTCTCCACCTCTTGCAAGCCCTTGGTGGCGCGTCGCAAGCGGCGTTTGTAATCAGTGTCCATCCGCCACAGTACGGTACCTTCGAGCACGCGGAGGCGACGCGCCAGCTCTACGCGCTGGGGGTATTGGTCCGGCAAGCGGGCGAGGCGCGAGTGTAAATCGTTGAGGCGCTGTGCGGCGCGTTGTTCTGTGTAGTTGGCGAGCGCGGTTGCATCCTCGTTGGCGGCGACGCCTTGTGTGACTCGTCGATATATATCACGCTCGCGTTGTAAGCCGGCGATGTCGGTGTTTGCTAGTTCCGCTTGCACCTGGGGCAGCAGCCGCTCGTAGCCGAGTCGGCGCGTGAGCACCATGTTGGAATATACCGGCATAGAGGCGTGTGCCCGCGCCAAGCCCGCAGCGACTTGTTGTAAGTCGCGGCAATTACGCAGCGTGGTATGAACGTCCTGGCGTGCCAGCAGCTTAGTTAAGTAAGGGGCGAGCGGATCATGGGCGAGCGGCGAGGACGGTGCGCTCGCCTCGGTGCCGGCTTTGCACAGCTTATCCTCTACCCAGTCGGTCTGGACGCGTGACAACTCCCTGTCCAACTTGGTCAGTTCCATGGCGTAGGCCTCGATCGCCGCTGCAAATTGCTGCGCGGCAAGTGCCGCCTCGCCCGCTTGCAGGTAAGCGTAAGGGGCGGCGAGCAAGGCTTCCTGTGCGGCTGGGTCATGGCCGGCGCCGAGTGCAAGCGTGTGCCAATAGCCGGCGGCACGTGAATAATCGCCGAGTTGTGCGTAGGCCCACCCTAGCGTTAGCAAGGCTTGCGGTGCGGCACTGCCGTCCAAACGCACCTGCAACAACTGTTCGGCGGCGGCATCGGCCAGTTGGCGTTGCAGATACCACTGGCCCAAGGCGAGATAAGCGCGATCTCGCATGTCGCGCTGTTCCTCGTCTTCCGCCATCAGCTTCGTCAGCGCCAACAGTTCGGATTCGGCTTCGCTGTTGTGCCCGCTGCGCAGGAGGGCGACGGCGCGGTTATAGCGTGCATAGGCTGTCCAAGCGCCGCAGTCGTCGCAGCGTTGCAAGGTGCGTGCGGCGTCGGCGTAACGGCTATCGACCAGTTGCAGTTGACCGAGCAAGATACGACGCTCGGCACTCAGCCCACTGGGAAGATTTTTCTCGCTGCGTGCAAAGGCCGTTTCGGCGCTCGCCAGATGACCGCGTTGATAAGCGCTCTTGGCAAGGAAGAACCACGCGCGTGCGAGCGTGTCCGGCGTCAATTGCGGTCGCGCCACTAACGCCTGAAATCGCTCCTCGGCAGATATAGGTAAGCCATAGCCGAGATACAGCGTGCCCACAAGCAGATCGGTCTCGCCGCCATGACGGGGCAGGCGTTGTTGCGCCTCGGCCGCTTCCAAATGCGTGAGGCTGGTATAGGAGTCATCCTGAAAATAGTGGAACAGCGCTTCGCGGTAAAAGAGCGTTTGCACTTCCGCCGGTGGTGATGCTGCAGGGTACATCGTGCCCGGTTGCATCGTCACGGGTTGCCCCCCGCCCCCCGCTGGTTGCCGGACGGCGACCTCCGGTGCCGCCATGGCGGTCCAGGGCAGCAGGAACAATAGCCAGTACCAACGCCTGTGATGCCGCATCGCCCTCACCACTCGTTGAAGACGAACTCGGGTTGCTGCTTGGCGGCATCATCGACGATGCGCAGTTCGACGTATTTGGTCCCCTGGCCTTTGACGAAACGCAAGGTGGCGCCGCGCCGATAATCGCGTCCTTCCGGACCTTTGCCGGTGAGCAGAGCGATCAATTCATGTTCGCCGTTGTCGACATTGCCGATATGTAGGCGGTGCGCGCCGCCACGCTGCAGCGAGCTGAGTTCGCGTTGGGTATAGAGATAGCTGGTCAGCAACTTGCCGTCGAGCTTGAGTTGCACCGCGTCGAGGGTGAAGAATTGGCCCACGTCCAAGGTGACGAAGACGGTCAGTTGTGTCGGCGCAGGGTGGAGGATTTCTTCCTCCATGATGAATAATTCGCGATTGATGCGCAGCGCCTCGCGTTTGAGGGTTTGCGTGTCGGCGTCCAGGCGTGCGGCCCGCTCGCTGAGAGAGGGTTCTTGTGCGCTCGCGCTCAACGTGAAAATCAAAATGAGTGCGGCGAGTTGTGATGGCGACCGTCGGCGACGCTTCAATGGAATGATGTGCGGTGCGGTATCCATCGCGAGCTGGCCGCTTAAATTGTGCCGCTGACAATGGGTTGGAAGGCGGTGAGACTGTCGCGCAGCGTGGTGTTACCCAGTCCGTGTTTGGGGAACAGGGTGGTGAATGTGTTTTGCTCGCCGTGCAGCGCCAGGTAATTAAGCGTCACCAGCTCCACCAGCAGATTGACATTGTTGGCCGCCGGACTGGCGGATGTTTCCACCGAGCCGTCGCCGCGAAAGTAGCCCAGTTGTTGGTGGCGCGCTTGTTGTTCCGGCGTGCCGCCCATCAGAGTGGCTCGTCCATTGGGGTTGTAGACCAGAAAGAATGAGGCGGCAGTGGAGGAGTTATCGCCGGTCCACACGCCCTTGCCGCGGCCATCGACGGACTCGTCGATCATGCCGTTGCTGAAAACTGAGCCGTCGCTAAAAACGTAGATCATCAGTGGAACGCCGACGCGTGATGCGTATTCCAAGCATGCGCCGATGCAGCGTCCGGCGCGCAAATCACGCAATTCGCCGGTGGAGCGATCACCGGTGTGATAATCGTAACCGCCCATGGTGATGGTGCCGGCGCCGGCGAAGCCGTTCACCACCAGCTTCATCACCGAGGCGGTTTTGCGGAATTCGGCCTCGGCGTTGTATTCGGCCTGGGAAAATATCCCGCCGGCGCCGACGATGTCAGCGTCGAGGTCGGGGTTGAGCGTGGAAGGGTCGCCGTAGCGATCCACTAAGTCGGCGGATTTCACGTATCCGCAGCGTACCAGTTCCTTGATGACGGCATCATTGCTGACTTTAGTATTGACCTTGCCCAGCTTCATGTCACTGATGCGTTGGATAGCTTCCATCACCGCCACCGCATCGTTTTGGCTGAGTAAGCCGACCAACTTGCCGGTGTCTACCAGGCCGGTGACATCGGAGGGGCGGTCGACCTTGGTGGGACGTAGTTTGGGATCGAGTAGCGCGGCGGGCGCCATCGAATTGCCGCCGGAATCGGAGCTCCGCGAGCCGATTAAGGTCAGCAGCGCGCCGTCCGCGCCGGCCTTGTTGATGGCATACATGGGATTGTGCGGATTGTTGGCGGTGTCGTTGTCGGACAACGCCGGGATCACCGCGCCGTTGATGAGCGCGGCGGTGCCGGGCGAGACGCGCTCGCTGATGCCGCGTAAAAAGGCGCTGTCGCTGTGCATCGCCAGACCGAGATCGGTGTTGATGAAATCGCTTACGCCGGTTTGCGCATTCACCACGCTGGGCACCATATCGCCGGGCAAGCCTAATTTGTTGTAACCGGCGGTGGTGAGGAAATCCATTTGGCCGCCTTGCTTTCCCACCAAGACATTGGAGCCGGCGATGTTGGCGCCGCCGGCCAAATCGACGCAAATGAAAGGGACCTTGCCCGCGCCTTGCACCGCCAAGCCGCAACTGGTTTTCAGCGCCTCGAGGTCGCTGGACAAGGCCGCCTGCGCCGCACGGGGGTTGGCGAACAGGCTGAGCAAGGTCGGCCCCATTACCATGCCCATGCCGCTGGCCAAGCCGTAACGCAGGAAGTCGCGTCGACTCCTCGGACGCGGATGGTCGGGGTGGCGCAGCGGCGCGTCGAGTGACAAGGGGCGATTTTTTCTACGGGCCATGATCGTGGTTCCTGTTACTCGCGAAGTTCGCTCGCCCCACTCCCGTTGGCGGGGAGAACGCCGCGCGGGGGGCAAATCCGGCCGTGGGTGAGGGCGGCGATGCGTGTGTGGTGCTGCATGAATGCATTGTCCTTCAGTGCACCAGCAAGGCCGCACTGCCTAGTACGGTGGCGCAGGTCGCTTTGACCACGGTCTTGGTGCGATCGGCCGCGCAACCCGCGCCGCAGGCGCTGAGGCGCGTAATGAGGTTGTTGAGTTCGCCTTTCACCGTAGCGTCGTCTGGCTGCGTAGTGAGGCCACTGCCGAGCATGTTGCCGATGAGCGGGTCGATCACGAGGTCGCGTCCCGCGCCGGCGAAGGCGCTGGCGGCGGCGGCGTTGAAATCGAAGCCGGGGAAATAATCTA
The DNA here is from genome assembly GCA_945787555.1 of uncultured Chromatiaceae bacterium. Classification (GTDB taxonomy): domain Bacteria; phylum Pseudomonadota; class Gammaproteobacteria; order DRLM01; family DRLM01; genus CALZJG01. Next base: position 19,848 of record CALZJG010000066.1, read on the forward strand.
CGCGCAGCGTGTTGTTTTCCACCAGCGCGTTGCAGTACTCGATCGCCAATTGCGATATCGCCACTTGATGCGCGGAGAGGAAGCCTTCGATTTTCTCGCTCACCGGCAGTTGCTGTTTGATGGTGTCGAAAGTGGCTTGCACGTCGGGTTCGGTGGTGCTGATGCCGGTGACCGCCGCCATGGTGGCGTTGACCTCGTCGAAAGTGCGCAGGCCGATGTCCGGTTGTGGATCGCTGTCGGGTGGCGCTGCCGGTTGTAGGGGCACAGCTTCCAACACTACATTGCTGTGCTGGCCGAGGCGCTCGAAGGTCAAAAAGAATTCGTCGCTCTTGGGGCCTTTCTCTAAGGCGATCACCGCGCCGAGCGAGGAGATCACTTGGCCGGCGTCGCTGTACGAGGCGCCGCCCACGCTGGTGTCGAGGTTGCGATAGGCTTGCCCCACCTTCACTTCCTTGCCGTTGAGGCCGATGCGCAGGCCTTGCACGGCGATGCTTGCCGGTTGCGCGGTGGGGTCGAGGCTGATGAAGGTCGGTTGGTTGAACAGGTAACTGTAGTTGTCGAACTGACTCACTTCCAGCATCAGATAACTTTGCGGTACATCGATGAGGTGCGAGAGGCCGAACAAGAGATAAAATTTCTCGCCCACCCCGGCCGCGAAATTTTGCTGGATTTGTTCGGCGCTGAGCGCACGGTCATGTACCGCCACCAAGCGCAACTTGCCTTGCCAGGGGCGGTTGCCGCTCACTTCGTTGCCGAATACCAAGGCATAGCTGTCGTTCCAGTCGGCCAGGCTGCCGGGCGGTTGCGGATCGGCGTCGTCGGTGTCGACGCCGTTGAGGTAAATACGCCGACCCTGTACGGGATCGAAAGTGATCACGACATGTTGTTGCGTCGCCTGCAAGTCCTCGTCATCGTCAGCGCTAATGAGCGCGGGCATGCCGTTGCCGTCGGTGCTGCGCGAACGATGGAGGAACGCATATTGGTACTGCGTCTGTCCTAAGGTGACATTGCGCGCCTCCACACCGGCGGAGTAACTGATGATGCGCGCCGGTCCTTCTTGCGTGACATTGGCCGGTACCGCCCAGGCTTCGATGGCGTATTCGCCGCTGGCCTTGATGCGATCATGCAGCTTCTTACTGGCGGTGGTGGTGCCTTGCGCCTTGGCCTGGGGGGTGGTGAATTCCATGCCCCAGCCGCCGACCCAGTCGTAATCCACGCCCTCGGTGCCGGAGAGTTGCAGGTGCAAGCCCGGTTCCACGCCGCTGGTGTCGTAAACGGTGTCACCGGCGCCGGTCTTGAATTCGTACAACGCGATGACGTGATCGTCGTGACGGCTGCCGCCACTGGCGATGATGCCGTCGTACAGACTCAGCGCTTTGCTGGTCACTAAAGAGGAGTCGAGTTGCGTCAGCTGGACGCCGTTGGCGAAAGTGGAGACGGCGTTCTCCAGCGCCTGCGCGTCGTTCTGACAGTCATCGCTCCAGCAGTTGTGAAATTCTTGGCGCAAACGCACCACCAATCGCGAGTTGGCGGGAATATCCAGGTCGAGCTTGCGGCTGGTCTTGACCGCCTCATAGGCGGTGTCCGCATCGTCGCCGGCGAAGAAGGGCGCTTGCGGGAGGGGGGCCGTGTCGGTGTGGCAGCCCGCGCAATGGGTAGTCAATAAGGGATGCACCGTAGCGGCGAACAGGGAGGCATCGGCCGGGAAACTCTTGCTGGCGCCGGCGTCCTTGAGCGGCGGGGCGGTGAGTTCGATCTGGCGCGAGGTGGCCGCCGCCTGACCGCCCGCCCAGGCTTCAATGTAGGCGGTGATGACCGCGCCGCACGCGGCGTCGCTATCCAGCCAGCAGTTGTGTCCGCCTGCCACCTTGCCGACCATGAGCGAATCCGCGGGGGAGGACAGGTCGACCACACCCAGCGCCGCGCTGTAAGCCAAGTTGACGTCGTCGTCGCGGGCGAAGTTGGGCGTTTGCCCGCCTGCACTGTGGCAAGCGCCGCAACGATTATTGGCGCGCAGGTTTTCCCACAGATTGGTCATGAAGGCACGCACCTCGGCGTTGGCCGGTGTGGGGCCCAGATAACTTGCCACCTCGCTGCTCGAAGTGACCGGGTTGTCCTCGGTGGAAACGCTCTCGAAACACCCGCTTAACGGCGTGAGTAGCGTCACCACGAGTAGCGCGCGTAAAAAAATAGTGATTGGAATGTCCTGCATCATGTCGCGCCCGTGTCTCATCAATCACCCATGCAATACACGGCCGCTTCACCGAACAGCTTTTTCAAGCTGTAATTGCCGCCCTTAAAAGAGGTGATCAGGTTGTCGACTCGAGTGCGGTCGTTACTGTCGCCCGGGGTGCGGAAGCACACGGCCTTGAAGACTTTTTCCACCTGGCAGCGGGCGAAGGCGTCGCTGCCGGCCAGTTCCACGCCCAGTGATTTGGCGCCGTTGCCGCCGCCGGAGCCGGCGCTCCAGCCCAGCAGCGCATTGGGCCCCTGTCGCCAATAGTTGTCCCAGCGATCATTCGCTGTGACATAGCCGTGTTTGAAGTTGTTGGCGTTGATGTGGTATTTCGGTTGCACTAGTCCAGGCGTATACACGAGGCGGCCGCTCACGCCGTCGGGATCGGCGTCACTGTCGTACTCATATTGGTAAAATGCGTAGGCTTGCGCCATGGGGTCCAGGCCGGCGTGGCAGCCGGCGCAATTATTGAGAAAAATGCGACTGTCGCCGCCGGGGCTGCGCGAGACATCCTGGCGGATCCGGTCGTGCGGCCGCGTGGGGTCTTTCACTTGCTCCATGTCTTTGCACAAATGGTTCATCATGGTGAAGCGGAACATGGCGCGGTTGGTGCCGTCGATGAAAAAGGCTTTGGCCGCGGCGCGCGTGGTCATCACGCCGGCGCTGGCCTGGGGCGGCAAGCCGGTGAGTGACGATTGCGTGCTGCGCACCAAGCCGGTCTTGAGGTCGATGCCGCGTTCATCCATTTGCGCATAGTGATCGTTGTTGCCGGTCGAGTAAGCCGGCAAGCCCAGGGCGCTGGCGCCGACATACAGGATGTCCGCAGACAGCACCTCGGTATAGGGCAGATCGTCGCGTACCAGGCCGATGATCGTGGCGGTGTAATCGTTGAGGGGCGCGAACACGGTCTGCTCCTCGTTGGTCATGGGCGTGGCGAAATTCTTCAGCGTGACGTTGTAGAAAGCGTTGTTATCCAAGGCCAGCGCGGCGGCGGCACTGCTGTTGCCGTCGATGAGGTGTTGTTCCATGGCGTCGAGTACCGAGGCGCTGGGCGGTACGCCGGCGATGCGATCGTGCAGGCGCTGGGCCTGGCGCCGCTCGAGATCGCCGGCCGCGGCGGTGTCGAGGTAGGCACCCAATACCAGCAGCATCAGTAGGCCGGCTCCCCATCGGGATGAGGTGTTTTGGATTCTTAGGACCTGGTTAGTCATGGTTATTCATGCTTGCTGTCGCTGTCTAGAATGTCTCGCCGCCTGGTCGCGGGCGCATCTCCGTGCGCCGGGCGGCGGGGATTTACTATTGACAGGCCTGTGTCCTTGCCCCGTAGGCCGCATGTGATAACACATTTGTCGCGGCTCGGCTAACTGTCGTCGTTGCACGACGGCTTGCCAGAGTTAGCTAGGGCTGATTATATACGCTTCCACTTTGGGCAATTCATGACCCGCTTCACGTTTCACCGTCCCGTGGGTCGCGGTAATGTGAAGCGTGGCGGGGTTTTGCCGGGGCAGGCACTTAATAATGATGACGAAGCATCTGCAGTGAATTGGGCAAGCGGCGGAAAGATAAGCACAACATGATATTGCAAGCAGGCAAGCGGTTACGAATCGCGTCGCTGACGGGTATCGTATTGCTGTTGGGCGGTTGTGGGGGGGGCGAACAAGATCCTGACCCGATCGTGCAGGATTTCCCCATCGCCTATGTGCAGCGCCCCGTGCCTTTAAATGATGACGGCGAGGTGGCGCGCAGTGATGTGCGGCGCTTGCTGACCTTCAACGCCGGCGGCGATCTCTATTTGCGCGATCGTGCCGCGTTGGATGCCCGCGAGCGCAATCTCACCGCCACAATAACCGCTGGCAGGGGCGATGTGCGTGATGTCGAAGCCGCCTACGACGGCACCAAATTGCTCTTCGCCATGCGCGAGCCGGCGCTGGAAAACGCAGCCGACGAGGAGCAACCGACCTGGAATATCTGGGAGTACGAGATCACTAGCCAGGCACTGCGGCGGGTCATCGAATCGGATATCACCGCTGAGGAAGGGCAGGACGTGGCGCCGCATTACCTGCCCGACGGGCGCATTGTGTTCTCGTCCACGCGTCAACGCCGTGCCAAGGCTATCCTGCTCGACGAAGGCAAGCCGCAGTTCTCGGCCTTGAACGAGGACGAGAGCGAACCGGCCTTGGTATTACACGTGATGAATGGCGACGGCAGCGACATTCGGCAGATTTCCTTCAATCAGAGTCATGACCTCGATCCCAGTGTATTGAGTAGCGGCGAGATCGTGTTCAGTCGTTGGGATAACCTGGGCGGTCGTGACCAAATGGGGTTGTATAAGATCAACCCCGACGGCACCGGCTTGGAATTGCTGTACGGCGCGCATAGTCACGCCAGCGGCACCAATAATGCCGTCATCCAATTTTTGCAGCCGCGCGAGGCGCCCGACGGCAAACTTCTCAATTTAGTGGCGACCTTCCAGCCAAAATACGGCGGTGGCGAGGTGCTGGCTATCGATGTCGCCAATTTCATCGATCACGACCAGCCGATCTGGGTCAATCAAGGCCTATATAGCGATGGCGCGCAAACACCGGCCACCGTCAACAGCGTGCGCACCAACAATACGCCGTCATCGGGGGGGCGTTTTCTAGCCGCCTATCCGTTATGGGATGGCACCCAGCGCTTATTGGTGAGCTGGAGTCCGTGCCGATTGATGGAGCGAACGCGCATCGTGCCGTGCAACCCCGAGCGGTTGGCGGCGGAGGAAGTTGTCGAGGCACCGCCGCTATATGGGTTGTATGTTTACAATCAGGTCGACCAGACCCAATTGCCCGTCGTCGTGCCCAAGGAAGGCATGATATTCAGCGACGTGGTTGCCGCCCAGCCGCGTCCCCAGCCCGCTGTGCTCCTGGATAGACAAAGCGGCGTGCAGCTCAACGCCGAGTTCGTGGAACAGGGGGTTGGGGTGTTGCACATACGCAGCGTTTACGACCTGGATGGGGTTGATACCGCGCCGGGCGGTATGGTCGCTTTGGCCGACCCGCTGCAAGCCGATGCCGAGCAACGCCCGGCGCGCTTTCTACGCATCGAAAAAGCAGTGGCTATTCCCGCGGATGATGTCCAAGACGTACCGGCCACTGCATACGGGCGTAGCCGCCAGCAAAAGATGCGCGAGATCGTCGGTTACGCTCCTATCGAGCCCGACGGATCGGTGATGGTGCAAGTGCCCGCCGACGTGGCGCTGGCGATATCGGTGTTGGACAAGAACGGCCGGCGCCGCGGCGCGCGCCATCAAAATTGGCTGCAAGTGCGTCCCGGTGAAACGCTGACCTGTAACGGTTGCCACGATCACGACAGTGGTCGTTCGCATGGTCGTGGCGAGGGCCCGCCGGCGCTCAATCTCGGTGCTGCGACGAGTGGGCTGCCGTTCCCTAATACCGACCCGGCCTTGATCGCCGAAATCGGTGAAACCATGGCGCAAACGCGGGTGCGAATTAGTTGCCGCAGCGATTGCGCCGCCCTCAAGCCCAGTGTCGACGTACTCTTTGAGGATGTGTGGACCGATGCGGCGTTGCGCGCCAAGGATGTCGGCTTCGCCTATCGTTACGCCGACTTGCTCACCCCGGTGCCGGTGTCGGCGAGTTGCACTACGACATGGACGCGTGCTTGCCGCAGCGTGATTCATTACGAGCAGCACATCCATCCTTTGTGGGGGAGGGCGCGGCCGGTGGTGGATAACTTGGGCTTTACTACTGATCGCAGGTGCACGCAGTGTCACAGCGTCGTCGATGCTATGGGCGCGGCACAAGTCCCCATCGCACAGCTCGACTTGAGCGATGGCGCCTCCAACGACGAGGCTGATCATTTTAATGCTTATCGCGAATTGCTCTTCCCCGATAACGAACAAGAGCTCTTTGAGGGAACCCTACAAGATCGTCGCGTGCAGCAACTCGATGCGGCCGGAAATCCGTTGTTCGAAACCGATGAGCAAGGAAATTTGTTGCTGGATATCGCCGGCCAGCCGATACCCGTGCTGGTGGTGGTGCGCGCCCAGGGTCCGTCCATGTCCACCGCCGGTGCCGCGGCCAGCGCCTTCTTCAGCCAGTTTGATGCGGGCGGCAGTCACGCTGATTGGTTAACGGTGGCGGAGTTGCGCTTGCTTGCCGAGTGGTTGGATATCGGCGCGCAGTATTACAACAATCCTTTTGATGCGCCGACGGATGATTAATTTGGCCGAGCCGTGTCGTCCGCCCGGAAACTTTGTAACACGGTTGCTATTGTTGCTGTCGTGCGCGTTCACTTGCGTCGCACAAGCGGCGTCGGAGAATCGCGTGATCGTAGTCGATCCGTATCTGGAATTACATACCGGTCCGGGGCGCGGTTATCCGATTTTTCATGTCGTGGAGCGTAATGAATCCGTCACGCTGCTACGTGGCAAAACGGACTGGATCAAATTGCGCACGGCCGATGGCAAGGAGGGTTGGGCGTATCGTGATCAGATGGAGCGCACCCTGGCGCCGTCCGGTGAACGGCTGCGTTTCACAGCGCAAACGGCGGAGGATTATCAGCGGCGGCGCTGGGAGTTGGGCCTGCTCGGCGGTGACTATGGCGGCGCAGCATTGATCACGATCTACGCGGGATACACGTTTACTCCCACGTTGTCTGCGGAATTTTCCGCCTCGCAGGCCTTGGGCGATTTTTCCACTGCTACGATGGCGCACCTGAATTTGCTTTCGCATCCCTTTCCCACCTGGCGCTACTCGCCGTTCTTCACCTTGGGCGCAGGCGGCGTGCGCACCGAGCCGCGCGTGACCCTAGTGCAAGCGCGGGATCGCAGCGATCCCACCGCCCATGTTGGGGTGGGAGTGCGAACGTATTTGACACGCCGGTTTATTTTTCGCGCCGAGTACAAGCATCATGTCGTATTCACCGGCATAGACGAGCGTAACGAGGATATCGACGAATGGAAGGCGGGCTTCGCATTCTTTTTTTAAAGCGGTTGCTGTGCGGGGCCGTCATGGTGAGCGGGCTGTCAGGCGTCGTCCGTGCTGCGGACGATGCCGTTGCTGCGCTCGATCCCGCCGTGGAGCGGCGCGAGGTGCAAACACCGCGCATCGATAGCGAAAACTTTGAATTGGGCCTATACGCGGGTCTGTTGAGCGTGGAGGATTTTGGGGCCCATGCTGTGTTCGGTGTGCGCTTGGCCTATCACCTCAGCGAAGATTTTTTCGTCGAAGCCGCCTATGGGCAGAGTGATGCCGGCCTCACCAGCTTTGAGCGCTTGAGCGGCGCGGCGCGTTTGATCGAGGAGGAGGAAAGGACGATGCGGTTCTACAATCTCTCGCTAGGTGTCAATGTACTTCCCGGGGAAGCCTTTCTCGGCGCACGGCGCGCCTACGCCAACGCGTTGTATTTGATCGGCGGCGCCGGCAGTACGGATTTTGCCGGCGACGAGCGTTTTACTTTTAATTTCGGCGCGGGCTATCGGCTGTTGTTCAATGACTGGTTGGCGCTGCGCCTCGATGTGCGTGATCACGTGTTCGACATGGACTTGTTAGGCGTGGACGAGACTACCCATAACTTGGAAGTGTCGGGTGGCGTGACAGTGTTTTTCTGAAAGCGAGGTAGTTATGCGTAGACCACATGTCGTCCTATCGTTAGTCTTCCTGTTCGGTTTCGTGCTCGCCGCGCAAGCTCCGGCTGCAGAGTTGGACGGTCCTGCTCACGATTTCACCTTGAAAAGTCGCGGTGGAGAGAATCACAAACTCAGTGAACACATCGGCGACGTGGTGATGATCAATTTCTGGGCCTCGTGGTGCGGTCCGTGTCGCCAGGAAATGCCGCTGTTGGATGACCTGTACCGGCGCTATCAATCGCTAGGGTTTACTCTGCTCGGCGTTAACGTGGAAGAAGACAGTGCGCAGGCCGAGCGTATCTTGAAGGAAATACCGGTCAGCTTTCCCATTCTTTTCGATGCGGAGCACAAGGTGAGCAAGCTCTACGACGTGATCGCCATGCCCAGCACTGTGCTTGTCGACCGCGACGGCAATTTGCGCTATTTGCACAAGGGTTACTTGCCGGGTTACGAAGTCGAATATGAAAAGCAAGTGAAGGCCTTGCTGTTGGAATGAATATGAGAGCGCTGCTGATAGTCGTCGCCTGCGCCGCTTTGGCGGGTTGTGCCGTGGAGCCGTGGGTGAAACCCTACGAGCGTCAGCATCTCGCCGATCCCATCATGAGTTTTGAGCGCGGGCCGGCGGCGAGCGCCTACCTCAATCACGTCCACCAGGCGCGCGAAAGCGCGCGCGGCGCGGAGAGTGGCACCGGGGGTGGTTGTGGTTGCAATTAGAGCGGCGCTTTCCAAGCGGCTTGTTGCGGCGCTGCTCATCACGGTAGGTGGCAGCTTACCGTTGCTGGCGGCGGTGCTGCCCGAGGATCGCTTTGATGCGCTTTATCATGTCTATGACGGCGGCGGCGTGGAAGTTACCGGCCCTTCATTGCTGTTGCGCAAGCTGGTGGGCGAGAATACCTCATTGACGGCGAATTACTATGTCGATGCCATCAGCAGTGCTTCCATTGACGTGGTGAGTTCCGCCAGCCCTTACCGCGAGCGACGTGTGGAGAAATCCCTCGGTGTGGATTATCTGCATGACAAGACCATTTTCAGTCTCTCCTACACCGACAGTGATGAGAATGACTACAGCGCGCGCACTGCGCACTTCGGCATCAGCCAGGGCCTGTTTGGTGATCTGACGACGGTGCGCATGGGTTATTCGCGGGGTTGGGATGCTGTGGGGCGCCGCGGTGACGGGACTTTTGCCGAGGAAATCGTCCGGCAGAACTATCGGTTGGGACTTTCGCAAGTGCTGACCGAGGATCTATTATTGGATGTGGGTTTCGAAGCCATCACCGATCAAGGTTATCTCAACAACCCGTATCGCTCGGTGCGTTATGTCGATTCGGTCAGTGCCCGCGGTTACAGCTTCGAGCCGGAAGTGTATCCCGGTACGCGCACCAGTACCGCCTTGGCGTTACGGGCGCTGTACTATCTACCTTACCGCGCCGCGTTAAAGGGCGAGTACCGTTACTTTGCTGATACTTGGGGTATCGACGCCATGCATTGGGAGGTCGGTTATACCCATCCCTGGCGCGAGCGCTGGATCTTCGATGCACGTTATCGTTATTACATGCAAGACCACGCCGACTTCTACAGTGATTTGTTTCCGCGCTTAGGCGCACAAAATTATCTGGCGCGTGATAAGGAACTCAGCACCTTTACCAGTCATACTGTCGGGTTCGGTGTGAGCTACGAGTTCACGCCGCAGGAGTGGCGTTACATTGACAAGGGCAGTCTCAATCTTTATTACGATTATATGCGCTTCGATTACGAGGATTTTCGCGACTTGCGCGTGAGTGGAGTCGGAGCCGGTGAGGAACCCTTATATGATTTGTCGGCGCATGTACTGCGGCTTTATGTCTCGCTGTGGTACTAGCTGGACGCTGGTGTTTCAATGTTCGTTGGAGTCGCGTGTATCGGGTATGGCGATGGGTAGGGCGTCGCGGTCGTCGCGCAAGCTGCGTAGTGCGTGAGTGCTGCCGGTATCACGCCATAAATCGTAGGCGTGCAGGGGTTGCAAGCGGCCTTCGGGATCGCTCATTTCACGTATGGCGTGCAACACATCCATCAACGGTACGAACGTCGCGGACAAATGGTGATACATGTCGGCCGTGCTATGCTGCAGGCGCTCGGCGAGTTGCGAGTAGGCACTGCGACCCAGCTCCACGAAGTAGCTGATTTTCACTCGGCGTCGTTCGGCGCGACGCGGAAATAGGCCCGAATAGAGTAGGCACTTGTCACCCACGTCGCGCAATTGATCTTGTTGCATCCGGCCATGGAGGTGTTGGCTTTGTAGATATTCCAAACCCAGCACGCTGCCGGCGAGCTCGGGCCGCTCCGTGAATCGTACTAGCAGGAAGACGAGATAGCTTTGCAGCTCTTCGTCCAAGGGGCGGGCGGCGGCGTTCTGGGCATCGTTCACCAAGGCCAGCCATTCCGCCGTGGCACTAGTCTGTACAAGCAATGTTTCCATGGCGCCTCCTTACTTTAGATATCGGATGCTCATCCGATGTCCTAAAGCGAGCGCTAAGCAGTAGATCTTTGTGGATTTCACCGCCGCGCTCTAATACGTAGACTATGTCCAAGGCGGAGAATTCACCGCTTTGGTGCTAGCGATGGCCTGGGATGAACAGTGAAAACGAATAAAGGTGCATATGTTTAGCCAGGATTGCCGAGGAAAAGCCGCAATCCGCGTCACGCTTCTGGCAAGCGTCGCTGTGGTTGGGTTGCTGGCGCCCGCCGTCACGATGGCGCTGGATTTGGACTACGAGGCCAGTCTCGGGGTGGGCTATCGCTATGATGAATTGCGGTGGGATATCGCCGGCACCTTAGCCGGCACCAGTCCGAACATTCTCTCCGAATTGACCTGGCGCGACATGGAAAGCGCACAAGTACAGGCGGATGTGAATATGCTAGTGGACAACACGTTGTTATTACGCGGTCGCGGCAGCTATGGTGAAGTGCAGAACGGAAAGGCGCAGGATTCGGATTACAATGGTGACAATCGCACGTTGGAATTTTCTCGATCCAACAGCGAAAGTGACGGCTATGTGGCTGATGTCGATGTCGGAGTCGGTTACCAATTTCGTGTTTATGACAGCTCGGTGGAACGCTACGCTCGCATCATTCCCATGATCGGTTATGCGCGGCGTACGCAGCACTTCACCATTTTCGACGGCGAACAGACGGTGCCCGCGGCGGGGCCCATAGATGGCCTTCACAGCACTTACAGCACTGAATGGGAAGGGCCGTGGCTGGGTTTGTCTATCCGTATGGAGGCCGATGAGCGCACTACGGTTAATTTTGAAGTCCAGCGCCACTGGGCGGATTTCTATGCCGAGGCCAATTGGAATTTGCGTACCGATCTAGCTCACCCGGTGAGTTTCGTGCACGAGACCCAAGGTCGCGGCATGTTGGTGGCCATGGAGTTGTCCCATCAGTGGCGTGATCCCTGGGCTTTCGGCGTCCGCCTTGAATGGCAGGATTGGCAGGGGGAGCCCGGTGTGGATCGCATTTTCGACGTGAGCGGCGCCTCGCCCAGTGTTCTGGTGACACGTCTCAACGGAGTGGATTGGGAAGCCTTCGCCGCCAGCCTGTCCGCCAGCTATCGGTTCTAGGCGGCCACGTAACTAACTAGGCCGACGGGCGCGCTTAGACGCCGCCCTGGATGATATTGCAGCCTATCTGCGGAAAACGGCTCGCGTTCTGCCGCAGGCCAGTCATGGGTGCTGGGCGCGCCACGCCCGCCACGCCCACCTGGACGGGCGCAACGCTTGGCCCCTGGCCTCGCACATGGCTGTCCCCCCTGGGCTGACTCAAATCGGCCGCGTCCTCGGCCTTCCTCCGGGGACTCCCGGCAACATATCCGGGTTTAGCCACTCCGCCCCTGCCGTCTTCCGTTATAATCCCCAGCTTTTCACCGCACACATAAGTTAATGGAGAAAGGCCGTCGCCATGAGCCACGCCTCAGCCGCGCCCGATCGGCGCGATGTGTCCACGTTTCAGAATTTGATCCTGGCCTTGCAAGAGTACTGGGCCGCGCAGGGTTGCGTGATTCTGCAGCCTTACGACATGGAAATGGGCGCGGGCACGTTTCACCCGGCGACCTTTTTGCGCGCCATTGGTCCCGAGCCGTGGCGCGCCGCCTATGTGCAGCCCTCACGTCGGCCCACCGACGGGCGATACGGCGAGAACCCCAATCGCTTGCAGCATTATTATCAGTTCCAAGTGGTGCTCAAGCCCTCGCCGCTGGAGATCCAAGAGCTCTATCTTGGTTCGTTGAAAATGTTGGGGCTTGATCCCCTGGTGCACGACATTCGTTTCGTGGAAGACAATTGGGAATCGCCCACCCTCGGCGCCTGGGGTTTGGGTTGGGAAGTGTGGCTAAACGGCATGGAAGTCACCCAGTTCACCTATTTCCAACAAGTGGGCGGACTCGATTGTTGGCCGGTCACCGGCGAGATCACCTACGGCCTGGAGCGCATCGCCATGTATCTGCAAGGCGTGGAAAGCGTTTACGACCTCACCTGGACCCACGGACCCCAGGGCAAAATCAGCTACGGCGATGTGTTTCATCAAAACGAGGTGGAGATGTCCACCTACAATTTCGAGCACGCCGACACTGAGTCCTTGTTCCACTGGTTCGACACCTGTGAGCAACAAAGCAATCGACTCATAGAAGCCGGCTTGCCGCTGCCCGCTTACGAAATGGTGTTGAAGGCCTCGCATACCTTCAATTTGCTGGATGCCCGTCGCGCCATTTCGGTGACCGAGCGCCAGCGTTACATCTTGCGCGTGCGGGCTCTGGCGCGCGCCGTGGCCCAAGCCTATTACAACGCGCGCGAGGCGTTGGGGTTTCCCATGGCGTCAGAGCAGCAGGAGACGCCCCATGGTTGAGATGCGCGATTTGCTGGTAGAGATCGGCACCGAAGAATTGCCGCCCAAGGCGCTGCGCCGGCTGGCCCAGGCGTTCGCTGACGGCGTGGGCGCCGGCTTGGCCAAAGCGGCATTGGCGCACGGCGAACTGCATCACTACGCGACGCCGCGCCGGTTGGCGGTATGGGTGCAGGGCGTGCCGATAGCGCAGGCCGATCGTATCGTCGAGCGGCGCGGCCCGGCGCTCACCGCCGCCTTTGATGACGAAGGCCGGCCCAGTAAAGCCGCGCAGGGTTTTGCACGCTCCTGTGGTGTGAGCGTCGATGAGTTGGAAAAACTCGAGACCGACAAAGGCGCCTGGTTAGTCTATCGCAGTCAGCAACAAGGCATGGCTACGCCGGCCTTGTTGCCCGACATTGTGCGCCAGTCATTGGCCGCCTTGCCTGTCCCTAAGCGCATGCGCTGGGGTGCGTTGCGCGAAGAGTTCGTGCGGCCGGTGCACTGGCTAGTGTTGCTGTTCGGGGATGAGGTCATCGATTGCGAGATGTACGGGGTGCGTGCCGGGCGCGAGACACGCGGTCATCGCCATCTGCATGCGCAGCCCATTTATCTCTCTGCGCCGCAGGCCTATGCCCCCTTGTTGGAAAGCGAAGGCCATGTGTTGCCCGATTTTGCCGCGCGTAAGGAAGCGGTGCGCGGGCAAGTGATGGAAACGGCGGCGCGGTTGGGTGGTCGCGCGGTCATCGACGAGGCCTTGTTGGAAGAAGTCACCGCGCTGGTCGAGTGGCCGGTGGCGGTGGCGGGCGATTTCGAAAAGCGTTTTCTCGAGCTGCCGTCCGAGCCGTTGATTTCGACGATGAAGGGCAATCAGCGCTATTTTCACCTGGTGGACGCGGCGGGCAAGTTGCTGCCGCATTTCATCACGGTGGCCAATATCGAGAGTCGCGACGAGGCGCAAGTGCGCGCCGGCAATGAGCGTGTCATCCGTCCTCGTTTCAGCGATGCGGCGTTCTTTTGGGACAAAGATCGCAAGCAGAGCTTGGCCGCTCGCAGCGAGGCATTGAAGAGTGTGGTATTCCAGGCCAAGCTGGGCACGGTCTACGAGAAATCGGCGCGCAGCGCGGCGCTGGCCGCGGCTATCGCGACTGATTTGGGCGGTGATGCGCCCTTGGCGCAACGCGCCGCGCTGGTGGCGAAGTGCGATTTGCTGACCGATATGGTGGGCGAGTTTCCCGAGTTACAAGGCGTGATGGGGCGTTATTACGCTCTGGCGGAAGGTTTGCCGGCGGAATTTGCCGAGGCCTTGGACGAGCAGTATTTGCCGCGTTATGCCGGTGATCGCTTGCCCGTCACCATCGCCGGGCGCGCTTTGGCCATTGCCGATAAATTGGACACGTTGCTCGGTATCTTCGCCATCGATCAGGTGCCCAGCGGTGACAAGGATCCGTTCGCCTTGCGTCGCGCCGCCTTGGGCGTGTTGCGCATCATCATCGAATGCGCTTTGCCGCTGGATTTGGCAACATTACTGCAGCGCGGTGCCGAACATTTCGCCGCCGCGGTACCGGCGCGCGCTGTGGTGGGCAAGGTCTATGATTTCATGATGGAGCGCTTGCGCGCCTATTATAGCGAGGCCGGCATTCCCGCCGACGTGTTCGAGGCGGTTCTAGAGTGTCGCCCCACCCGACCGCATGACTTCGATATGCGGGTGCGTGGGGTGAGCGCGTTTCGTCTTCTGCCTGAGGCCGAGAGTCTGGCTGCCGCCAACAAACGCATCCGCAATATCCTCAAGCAAGCCAGCGAGCGTGGTGAGCCGGTGCCCGAGGCGATAGAGACGTCGCTGCTGAGCGAGGCGGCCGAGCGCCATCTTGCCGAGGCCATGAACGATTTGGCGGCGGATGTGAATGCGTTGTACGACGCCGGAGACTACACCGCCGCCTTGCAACGCCTGGCCGCCTTGCGTGCACCGGTGGATGCCTTCTTCGACAGCGTCATGGTGATGACCGAAGATGCGCGTTTGCGCGGCAATCGTTTGGCTTTGCTGGCGCGCCTGAACGGTTTGTTCCTGCGTGCGGCGGATTTCTCGCGTTTGCAGTAGGCGTGTGATGAGACGATTGATTGTTATCGATATGGCGAAGTTGACTTCAAGCTTCTTCCCCCACCCTACTTCTTCTCGTTACGGGAGAGAGTGGGGGTGCAACGTTTGTCTGTCTATCAGTAATTGGTCGTGCGGGTGGTGCCGATGAAGCTCATCATCCTCGACCGCGACGGTGTCATCAACGAGGACTCCGACGACTACATCAAATCCCCTGAGGAGTGGGTCGCCATCCCCGGCAGTCCAGAAGCCATCGCACGCTTGAATCGCGCCGGTTATCGCGTGGTGGTCGCCAGTAATCAATCGGGCGTGGGGCGCGGCTTATTCGACATGGATATGTTGATGCGCATCCACGACAAAATGCACCTTGCCATAGCTGCCGTGGGTGGCGAGGTCGAGGCGATCTTTTTCTGTCCGCATCGTCCTGAGGATCGCTGTGACTGCCGTAAACCCAAGCCTGGTTTGTTCGAGGATATCGCGGAGCGCCTACGCGTGGATGTGCGCGGCGTGCCGGCGGTTGGAGACAGTCGGCGTGACCTGCAAGCCGCGCAAGCGGTGGGGGCGCAACCGATACTGGTGCGCACTGGCAAGGGCGAGCGCACCCTGGCCAAGGGCGAGGGGCTGGAGGGTGTGCCGGTCTATGATGATTTGGCCGCGGCGGTGGAGGCGCTGCTGTCGCAGCCGCGACCGCATGACTGACGGCGCTGCACCGGTCGGTATGCGCGCCGATCCGCCGGGACAGGGATCGGCATGGCGCTCGCTTTTGTTCATGCTAGGCATGGCGATCTCCACGTTGATCTTCGCGCCGCTCAGTGTGCTCACCTATCCGTTGCCGTATCGGCGGCGTTATCGCTTCATCACGCAATGGACGCGCTTCAACCTCTGGTGGCTGGACCTCACCTGCGGCTTGCGTTATCACGTCGAAGGCTTGGAGCATGTGCCGACGGGGCCGGCGGTGATCCTCTCCAAGCATCAAAGCGCCTTCGAGACGCTGGCCTTTCAACGCATCTTTCCGCCGCAAGTGTGGTTGCTCAAGCGTGAGTTGCTGTGGGTGCCGTTCTTCGGCTGGGGCCTGGCGATGCTCGAACCCATCGCCATCGATCGCACGTCCGGGCGCAAGGCCTTGCAGCAATTGCTCAGCGACGGCAAAGCGCGGTTGACGGATGGTCGTTGGATAGTGATCTTTCCCGAGGGCACACGGGTGGCGCCGGGCGCGCGCGGCCGCTATGCGCCCGGCGGCGCCATGCTGGCCGCGCACAGCGGATACCCGGTAGTGCCGGTGGCGCACAATGCCGGCGAGTACTGGCCGCGGCGTGGTTTCATCAAGCGCCCCGGCGTCATCCGTATCGTCATCGGCCCGGTGATCGCCACCCAGGGCCGCAAGGCGCAGGACATCAACGCCGAGGCCGAGGCGTGGATAGAAGCCGCCACCGCGCGCATCACTACCCATATATAAACAGGGCCGCGCGCGGCCCTGTCATTGTGAGCTACGCAGGCAAATTCTTATCGACCCACCGTTACCATGGGCTCGTCGTGGTTTGATCGGAGCTGGCGTCGCCATTGGTGTCGATGTCGATTTGATAAGTCGTATTGGAGAGCGCCGTCAAGGTCGCGCTGCCATTGGCGCCGGCGGCCACAAGCACGCCCGAGGAAGCATGCTCGTCGCTGTCGAGTATACGCAGGGGCACCGGCGTAGAGATCGTCACGAAGCCCAGATCGGGATCGTAAAATCGTCCCGTCATGCTAATTTCCTCGTAAGTAAAGTCTTGCACCACTGTTAGATTTAGATTGTCGATCCACGCCACTTTGCTAGTGCTGTTATCGCGTATCCTCAAATCCATGAACACACTGTCGCTGCTGTTCCCCGCAGCAATGATGACTTCTCCACCCAGGCTGAATGATTCCGCTCCCGAGGTCATGGTCAGCGCATTGAACGAAATCGTGGCGTCGATGATATCTTCCGTGATCGTGTTTAGCGTGCCGACGAAAGACGTAGTGCCGTTGAGAATTGCGCCTTCGTTGCAAAATCCCGTGAACGTAAACGTGCCACTGAAAGCGCCGCCAGCCTCGTCATAGGAAATGCTAAAGCTGGCTGTGCCGCCGCACTCGCCGTCCTCGGAGTCGGTCCTGGCGACGGCATGATAGGGGACCGCGGCGGTGCTGACGTCGCTATGTTCCAGTGCCGCGCGTAAAGCGTGATAGAGGGCGAGACTGCGCGGTGAACGCGGCCCGGTGGGCAAACCCTGCAGGGAAGAGGCCGCGCCCCCGATGTTGAAGCCGGCCTGGGTGCCTTGATAGGCTCCCACCACCAGATCCTCGCCGTTCGCGAGGGTCACCGCGGCGGCGCTGGTATTGCCGGTGTAGCTGATGCCGCCGGTCAAGCCACCGCTGCTGCCGCCACCGCCGCCACAGGCGCTGAGCAGCATGATGAAGACGCTGTTGAGAGCTACAACACGCCAGGTATTGCACGGGTATGTCATGGGGGATTTCCTCTTACGCCATCGTCAACTCGTTGATACTCACTATAAGATGTCTTTTGATAGGCGGCCACAGATGATGCTATCGTCACAGTACTGTGACGGCGCGCTTCTAGGAAACCTAAGGCGGCGTACAGAGTCAGACACGCTCAGTAACCCGCACAACAAGAAAGATCGACACATGGAACAGTGGTTGAGCAATCCGATGGTGCAAGGCGGTGCGGCCCCTTTTGTGGTGGCCTTGCTGGCGGCATTGGTGCTGCGACCCTTCGGCGGCGGGCGCTATTGCGGCATTGCGCTGGTGTTGGGCTTCATAACTACGGTTTATCTCGCCGGTCAATGGCAGTTCACGCCCTTGACCAGCACGCGCAAGATCATCGTGTTGGGGCTCATCGCGATGGGTGTGGGCTTGTTGTTGGATGTGCTGCCGGCGCTACGTCGTTATGCTCCCATCCCTTTGGTCGTTGCCGGCGCGGCGGCGGTGTTGTGGGTGATTTGGCCGGTGCTGGGGCGTCGTGATGGCCAGGACTTCTTCCTGTTGGCGGGTGGTGCGACGATCTACGGCGCCTTATGTGTGATGGCTTATACGACCTTGAGCGAGCGACCTCGCAGCGCCGCTTCGGCGGCCATCGCCGCCGGCGCCGGCACCGGCGGCGCAGCCTTGTTCGGCGCTTCGGCCTTATTGGGATTGTTCGGACTGTCCTTGGCGGCCGCGGCGGGTGCGTTGTGGTTGTTGGCCACGGCGGGGCAGTTGCGTCGCATGGGCGCGGTGGCCATGCTGCCCGTGGGCATGCTGAGCGCAGCGATAGGCGTGGCCGCTCACGTCTATGCTAAAGTGCCGTGGTATAGCCTGGCTGTATTGGCGGTGGTGCCGCTGTTGGCGCGTATCCCTTTGTCGACGAACACGCCACCATGGTTGCGTGGCATGATTTGGGTAGCGGTCACGATGATCGCCGCCCTAGTGGCCGTGGCGTTGACGTGGAATGTCGCCGGTGCGCCATTGCTATGAAGTGAAGACCAAGTCCTTAGTTCACGATAACAGGAGGTTCATCATGCGCAAGTTTGTATTCGCTTTGATCATCGGTGTGTTGCCCTACACCGCGTCGGCAGCTGAGAATTTCACTATCGACCCAGATCACACTTTCCCTAATTTTCGTATCAGCCATCTTGGCTTCTCAACCATGCACGGGCGCTTCGGCGCGACCCAGGGTAGCTTCACCGTCGATCGTGACAACAACACCGGCTCGGTGGAGGTGGTGATCGATGCGGCATCGGTGAATACCGGTCATAAAAAGCGTGATGATCATTTGCGCTCACCCGATTTTCTCAATGCGGTGGAATTCCCCGAGATCACTTACAAATCCACCAAGGTCAGGATCAACCCCGACGACACTGCGACGGTAGAAGGCAATCTCACCATCGTCGGCGTGACCCAGCCGGTGACGTTGGATGTGAAGAGCATGAACTGCGGCATCCATCCCATGGATCCTAAAAAAGAGAAGTTCGTATGCGGTTTCGACGCCGAAACCAAGATCAAGCGGTCCGACTTCGGGGTGAAGTTCGCGTTGCCGGCGATAGGCGATGACATGCACCTCTTCCTCGAGGTGGAGGGAATACGCAATTGAGGGATGGGGGCTAGGAGCTAGGGGCGAGCTGATGTTGCTAGCCCCCTCTCGTACGGGCGAGGCGCGCGCAACGAGCGCGGCGCAGTCGTTAGGCTGCGGGCGTATCAAGTTAGACGGCATTCGAGGGTCTGTACGATCCGGCTGCTTGCGCCCTCGGGAAAGAGAGTCTAGATCGAGCCAAAGGCTGTGTTCTTATTCACCTGCGCGTGCCGCCGCATTGGCCAGCGCCGCGAACTGTGCCAGGCTCAGCACTTCGGGGCGCAGGCCCGGATCGATGCCGACGGCGCTGATCTGTTCCGCCGTTAAATAAATTTTCAAGGCATTGCGCAAGGTTTTGCGGCGTTGACTGAAGGCGCGATTGACCAAGTCGGCGAATAATTTTCCATCATCCACTTGCACCGGCGCAGTGGTGTGCGGGGTGAGGCGCACCACGGCCGAGTCGACCTTGGGCGCGGGCTTGAAGGCGCCGGGGCCGACGAGGAACAACAGTTCAACTTGACAACGCCATTGCACCATCACGCTGAGGCGTCCGTAGGCGTCGCTATTCGGCGCAGCCGCCATGCGTTCGGCCACTTCCTTTTGCACCATCAAATGCATGTCGCGAACATAGGATGCATGATCGAGGGCATGAAACAACAGCGGGGTGGAGATGTTGTAGGGCAGGTTGCCCACTAGGCGCAGCGGCGCACCGAGTCGCTGCGATAGCGCAGTAAAATCGAACTTGAGTACATCGACGTTATGCACGTGTAACTCGCCCACGCC
The DNA here is from genome assembly GCA_945787555.1 of uncultured Chromatiaceae bacterium. GTDB lineage: Bacteria > Pseudomonadota > Gammaproteobacteria > DRLM01 > DRLM01 > CALZJG01. Next base: position 39,523 of record CALZJG010000066.1, read on the forward strand.
CGCGCACTGGGCTTGTAAGTGCGGAATCACGTCACGATCGATTTCCACGACTTCCAAGTTGGCGCTGGCTTCCAACAGTGGGCGCGTCAGCGCACCCAGGCCGGGGCCGATTTCCACCAGTGCTTCGCCGGCTAGTGGCTTGATCGCGCGCAGGATGCGTGCGATGACGTTGGGGTCATGCAGGAAATTTTGGCCGAAGCGCTTGCGGGCGCGATGGGTACTATTCATGGCTTGCGTGCCGCGATGTCGATGGCCAATTGCAGGGCCGCGGCGAGACTCCCGGCGTCGGCGCGGCCGCTGCCGGCTAGCTCCAGCGCCGTGCCGTGGTCGACCGAAGTGCGGATGATAGGTAAGCCCAGGGTGATGTTCACCGCTTTGCCAAAGCCTTTGTACTTTAACACCGGTAGACCTTGGTCGTGATACATGGCGAGTACCGCATCGGCTGCTTCGAGGTATTTGGGGATGAAGAGGGTGTCCGCCGGCAGTGGTCCGGTAAGTTGCATGCCGGCGTTGCGCAGCTGTTGTAACACCGGTTTGACAATGTCTTCATCTTCACGGCCGAGATGGCCGTCTTCACCGGCATGGGGATTCAAACCGCACACGACGATGCGCGGCGTGGCGATAGCGAAGCGCGTGCGTAGATCGTGGTGCAGAATGCGCAGCACGCTTTCCAACCGCGGCGCGGTGATGGCGTCGGCCACCTCGCGCAGTGGCACATGGGTAGTGGCTAACGCCACCCGTAAACCTTGCGTGAGCAGCATCATCACCACTTGCGGCGTATCCGTGAGATCAGCAAGAAATTCGGTATGAC
>CALZJG010000067.1 GCA_945787555.1 uncultured Chromatiaceae bacterium
AGCGCGATCTTGCTAAGCATTGCCTATCCTTCCTATCAAAACCAAATGCAAAAGAACCGTCGTGCGGATGCCCATGCCACCTTGCTGGAGATCGCCATGCGCGAGCAGCGTTTCCGCACCGACAACGACACCTTCACCGCCGATCTGACGCAACTAGGCTATGCCGCCAGTCCGGCGACCTCACCGGGGGGGTTTTACCGACTGACCGTCACCCCCGGGGCCGGCGGTATCGGTAACGCCTTCCTGATCACGGCGACGCCCATCGCCGCCCAGGCGGGTGACAGTGACTGCACGAGCATCACGCTCAGTTCCATAGGTATCCAGAGCTCCAACGCCGGCGTCAACGAATGCTGGTAAGCATCCGGCCACAGACCCGCCACTAGCGCCATGTCCGCGGGCCTCCTTGGCAGGCCCTCTCCGGCGATCGTGAGAACGTGGCTGGGACGCAGGCTCAGTTGTGACCAGCATGGAGTGCGCGTAGCTGGCCCATGCGACCTCCTCCAAAGACTCTCCAGCCTCGCGCGCGTGGCACATGGGCGTGATATCCCTGTATCATTGGCCTCCCTGATACACGCACACTATTATGACGCCCGAACAATATTGCGAAGACAAAGCCGCCGGCAGCGGCTCCAGCTTCTATTACAGCTTTCTCTTTCTGGAGGCCGAAGCGCGCCGCGCGATCACCGCCTTGTATGCCTTTTGCCGCGAGGTGGATGATGTCGTGGACGAATGCCACGAACCCGATGTTGCGCGCACCAAGTTGGCCTGGTGGCGCGAAGAAATCACCCGCACTTTCGCCGGCCAACCGCAACACCCCGTCGGCAAGGCGCTAGTGGCGCCGCTGGCGCGCTACAATCTGCCCCAAGAATATTTCCAGGAAATCATCGACGGCATGCAGATGGACCTGGATTGCAACGCCTATCGCAGCTTCAGCGAACTGACGCTTTATTGTTACCGCGTCGCCTCGGTGGTGGGCCTGATGGCAGCCGAGATATTTGGATATGAAGATCGCCGCACTTTGAAATACGCTCACGATCTTGGCATCGCCTTGCAACTGACCAACATTCTGCGCGATGTGGGCGAGGATGCGCGGCGCGGCCGCGTCTATATTCCCGAGGATGAGTTGACGCGCTTCGAGGTCAGCCGCGAGGACCTCATCGCCGGGCACAGCAATGAACAGACGCGCGCGCTGTTTGCCTTTCAGGCGCAACGAGCCCAGCAGTTTTATCAACAGGCCTATGCGCACTTACCCGAAGTGGATCGTTACTCGCAACGCACCGGCCTGATCATGGCGGCGGTCTATGAAGCGACCTTGGAGGAAATCGTGGCCGAGAATTTTCCGGTGCTGGCACGGCGCGTGAGCCTCAGTGCGCCACGCAAACTATGGATCGCGTGGTCCACGGCGCGCCGCGAGAAGCGCTTGCATCTCGAACGCGCCCAGTGCTGAGACCGGCTTTAACCTTCTAATTGTACGGCGAAGACTTCTTCTACCGACGTCACGCCCTGGCGGGCCAGAACTAAGGCGTTGTCACCGAGACGCGACATCCCCTCCGCCACCGCCGTTTCCTGGATACTTTGGGTGGTGGCGCCGTCATTGATCAGCTGGGCGATGCGCGGACCCACCGCGAGTAATTCACAGACCGTCCGGCGCCCACGGTAACCACTATGGTTGCAGTCGTCGCAACCTTTGCCGCGATAGAATTTTTCATCCGCCGCCAGCTTTAAACCCTCGCGCACGAAGTCATCGACTTGTTCTTCCTCGAGACAGTTCGTGCAGTTGACCCGCACCAAACGCTGCGCCATCACGCCCAACAGGGTGGAGCTCAACAGATAGGGCTCGATACCCATATCGACGAGACGCGTCACGGTGCTCGCAGCATCATTGGTATGCAACGTGCTGAACACCAAGTGGCCGGTTAGCGCCGCCTTGTTGGCGATATGCGCGGTTTCCTCATCGCGTATCTCGCCCACCATGATGACGTCGGGATCGTGCCGCAGGAATTGCCGCAAGGCCTGGGCAAAGGTGTAACCCTTGATGACGGAGATTTGCACTTGCTCGACACCGTCCATGTCGTATTCCACTGGATCCTCGACAGTGAGTAGATGCACATGGCGCTTGCGCACCTCGTTGAGAATGGCGTAGAGCGTGGTGGTTTTGCCGGAACCCGTCGGCCCGGTCACCAAGAACAAGCCATGCGGGCGCACGATGAGGCGGCGTATATCGTTGAACTCGCGCTCCTGCAAACCTAAATCTTCCAAGGGCCGCATGCCGGCATCCTTGTCTAATACGCGTATTACCACGCTCTCGCCCTTGACGGTCGGCACGACGGAGATACGTAGATCGATGGCCTTGCCGCCCCACACCAGACGCGCGTGACCGTCCTGGGGTAAGCGCCGCTCGGCAATATCCATTTGGCCGGTGATCTTGATGCGGCTCACCAACGCGGGCAGCAAAGATTTGTTCAGTGTGCGGGCGTATTGCAAGGAACCGTCGATGCGGTAATAGACATTCACCCTGTCCTTCTCGGGGCGAATGTTGATATCCGAAGCGCCCTTGGTGACACCTTGCACCAGTATGGCGTTGAGCAAGCGCACGATGGGCTTGCGCTGCGCCTCCTGCTCGATTGTGTGCATGTCGGCAGTGTCGGCCTGGGTGCCGACGGGATCGAGCTGGAGGTCTTCCATGGCCTCGGTTTCCTCGATCTGGCTGTAGAACTTCTGCAGCAGATCGCGGATGTCCTTACCAGGCGCCATCACCGTTTCGATGCTGGCGTTGGTGTTAAAACGCAATGCGTTGAGCACCACCACGTCGAGCGGATTTTCCATGGCGACCACCAACTTGCCGGCCATCTCCGCCAGCGGCACCACGTTGTATTGAATCGCCACATGGGCGGGGATGCGGGACAGCATTTTCGCGGACAGGTCAAAGCCCTCCAGCCGCACGAAAGGGATGCCGAGCTTTTTGGCCAGGGCGATGTTGACATCCACCTGGCCCACCACCCCCATGTCCACGAGTATTTGACCGAGGTGCTTGCCCTTGCCGTCCTTTTGCCGCTGCAGGCCCACAGCCAATTCCTGGCGGGTGATCAGCTGTTCTTCAACGAGGATCTCGCCCAAGCGCAAATCGGGCTGCTGGTGCTGTAAATCCAATAGTTGCCGCAGTTCCTTGGCGGAGTGAACCACGAAGTTCTTCATCGTGCCGGTCATGGCGGTCCCTCAAGAGTATCCTAGATCGCGCGTACGACCCGTCGCTGTCGAGTACAGGGTAGCGACGCGAGAGTAGCAAGCAAGGGTAAGCGTATGCCTGCATGCAGGCATACTTGCTTGCGCCGGAAGATAGACGCCAATTAGTTGACTGTTTTGCCCTTACTACCCTGATAATGTATTAAATTGTATTGAAATAATACCTTCAAGCCAGAAAAACACCGGCTAAACCCATTACCAAGCATTGTGGCACGATTTAAGCATACTAGATGCCAATAGACGAAATTAGGAGGCTATCATGGCGCCGCCGTTGATTAGGGATCCCGGGAACCACTACACGCGTATCAATCCTGAAACCGTGGTGATGGCATTGCAGGCCACGACCGCGCGGACGGAAACACCCAGCCCGGGCTTGGCCGCCGCGATGCGCGTCAACAGCATTCTCCAAACCACGCTGGATATCCACACCGTGATCCGCTTGTTTGCGAACGAACTGAGCGATCTAGTGAACTACGGCGGCCTGCAATATCGCAATCCGGCCTATTCCTTGGAAATCAACCACGGAAAAAATGCGCGCCATTCCTGCAGCTACCGCCTCGTCGTGCACGAGGAAGCCTTGGGCGAGTTGACGCTTTCCCGAAGACGCAAATTCACCGACGCGGAAATGCACCTCTGTGAGGACTTCTTGTGCGGCCTGGTCTACCCGTTGCGCAATGCACTGCTCTATTTGAGCGCCGTGCAAGCCGCGCACCGCGACCCCCTCACCGGCGTCGGTAATCGCGCCGCCTTCGATCTCGCTATCGGCCGCGAAGTGGAGATGGCGCGACGTCACGGCACGCCGTTGTCGTTATTGATATTGGATATCGACCGTTTCAAAGCCATCAACGACACTCACGGTCACCTGGCGGGCGACGACGTCATCAAAGCCTTCACCGCAGTGGTCGACGGCGTGATCCGCAAAACCGATATCTTGTTCCGCTACGGTGGTGAGGAATTCGCAGTACTGCTCAGCAATACGGCCCGTCACGGCGCCGAACTGCTGGCCGAGCGCATCCGTCGCCGCATCGAACGCTCGCCCTTCGAATCAAGCCAAGATCGTGTCCCCGTCACCGCCAGCATCGGCGTCGCCAATCTAGAGCCCACCGACAGCACCACCAGCTTGTTCGAGAAAACCGACCAAGCGCTCTATCGAGCCAAACATGAAGGTCGCAACTGTGTGCGTGTCGCCCCCTTGAGCTGCTAAGACACCTCCGAATCAGTCAGCGTAAGAAACCTCTGCGGCGTTGCGAGCCGCTGATTATCTTCTCATCCCTGGGTAACTCGCCGTTCCGCCCTGTGACGCCTACACGCGTCTGTCGAAGACGTTCTTAAGAGGAAATTTGCCTCTCCCCCGCGCAACGGGGATAATCCGCTTCGCACCCATGCCAGTGGCATTCCCGATCGCGATCACGCACCCTGGGCGCACAATTACAACAATACGCATTACTTATAATTCAGACACATGAAGCATCATTATCAACTACTGCCCGAATGGGCGGCGCAGAGCGGCGTCCTCATTACCTGGCCCCACCCGGACAGTGATTGGGGACCGTGGTTGCCGCGCGTCGAACCCGTGTATCTAGAGCTGGTGCGTCACATCAGCCGCCGTGAACGCCTCCTCATCACCTGCCGCGACGACGCGCACTTAGCCCAGGTTCGCGCCAGCCTCAGCGAGGCGGCTTTGTTGGGCGACCCGGTCACGCTACACCGCGTTACCAGCGATGACACCTGGACGCGCGACTACGGCCCCATCACCGTACTCGAGCAGGGCCAACCACGGCTGCTGGATTTCACCTTCAACGGCTGGGGCGGCAAATTCGACGCCCGCAACGACAATCTAGCCACCCGCCGCTTACACGCCGCCGGCGCTTTCGGCGCCACACCGCTGGAAACGGTGGATATGGTGCTGGAAGGCGGCGGCATCGAAAGCGACGGTCTAGGCACGCTGCTCACTACCGAGCAGTGTCTGCTTGCCCCGACACGCAATCCACACTTGAGCCGCGCTCACATCGAACGACGCTTGCGCGCGCTGTTCGGTCTCGAGCGCTTTCTGTGGCTGCAACACGGTCACTTGGCCGGCGACGACACCGACAGCCATATCGATACCCTGGCCCGCTTCTGTGATCCGCACACGATCGCCTACATCGCTTGCGACGACCCGGGCGACGAGCACTACGCGGATTTGCAGGCCATGGAACAGGAATTGCGCGCCTTCCGCGACCGCGATGGCCTAGCCTATCGCCTGCTCCCGTTACCCTGGCCGGCGGCAAAACATGACGAGAGCGGCAAACGTTTGCCGGCCAGTTACGCCAACTTCCTCATCATCAATGGGGCAGTGCTGGTGCCCACCTATGAAGATCGCGCCGATGACGAGGCGTTGCGCCGCCTGCGCGAGGGCTTCCCCGCCCGCGAGGTCATCGGTGTGCCCTGCCTGCCGCTCATCCACCAATACGGCAGCCTGCATTGCGTGACCATGCAATTGCCCGCCGGTATATTGTGAGCGCATACTTAAAAAGTATTGAATCAAGCGATTGCCTTGTGCAGCACTTTTTACGTAAAACCTTGATTGATTCGGCTCACCCCCCACCCGGGCCCCTACCAGGGAACTGAACGGCGGTCAGGGGCCGGCCCCTTGCAGGGTCGGAAACAAGACGAAGGACATTACGCCACTGCATGCAATAACGTCGTGGTATTTTTCGGATATGAGTTTCAAATGATGAATGCACACTTGCTAACCGTCGCGCTGATTCAACACGATTGCGGCGACGACCGCGACGCCAATCTCGCCACCAGCATCGCCGGTATCCGCGCAGCCGCGGCGCAAGGGGCCCGACTGGTGTTGTTGCAAGAGCTGCACGTTAGTCACTATTTCTGCCAGACCGAGGACACCCAGCTGTTCGACCTGGCCGAGACCATCCCCGGCCCCTCCACCGAGGCGCTGGCCACCGTGGCGCGCGAATGCCATGTGGTGATCGTGGCCTCGCTGTTCGAACGCCGCGCCCCGGGGCTGTACCACAACACCGCGGTGGTGTTGGAAAGCGACGGTCGCATCGTCGGGAAATACCGCAAGATGCATATTCCAGATGATCCCGGCTATTACGAAAAATTCTATTTCACCCCCGGCGATCTGGGCTTCACCCCCATCGCCACGTCAGTAGGCAAATTGGGCGTGTTGGTGTGCTGGGATCAATGGTTTCCGGAAGCGGCGCGGCTCATGGCGCTGGCGGGCGCGGACTTACTCCTTTACCCTACCGCCATCGGCTGGGACCCGCGTGACGGGGCCGACGAACAGGCACGCCAGCGCGAGGCCTGGATCACCGTCCAGCGCGCCCATGCGATCGCTAACGGCCTCCCGGTGTTGGCCTGCAATCGCGTCGGTCATGAGCCCGACGCCTCCGGCCATAGCGAGGGCAGTGTGTTTTGGGGCTCCAGTTTCGTGGCCGGCCCGCAAGGTGAAATCCTCGCCAGTGCACCCAGCGATCAACCCGACGTGCTGGTCGTGACGCTGGACCGTCGTCGTAGCGAAGCGGTGCGGCGCATCTGGCCTTATTTGCGCGACCGGCGCATCGACGCCTATCAACCGCTCACCCTGCGCTACCGCGATACAGAACAAATCATCAAATAAGGAAATCGACCATGATCGTGATACTCGAACCCAATATCGACAAAAACGGCGATACCTACCGCAGCCTGATGAACCATCTCACCCACCTGCCCACAATACAGGTGCGGATACACGAGGAGATCGGCACCCAACAGACGCTGACCGAACTCTATCTGATCGGCAACACCGCCGCCCTGTTGCAAGAAGACATCGAGAGTATCCCGGGTGTGCAGCGCGTGGTCCGCATCTCGGGCGCTTATCGCGTACTCGGCCGCCACCAGGACGACAGCCGCAGCTCTCATTTCGAATACAACGGCGTACATTTCGGCCAGGACAATCTCAATGTGTTCGCCGGTCTATGCGCGGTGGACACGGCTGAGCATGTCGAAGAAATGATGCGCGCACTACGCGACCACGGCCAAGTGTGCACACGCATGGGTGCCTACAAGCCGCGCACCAATCCCTATTCCTTTCAGGGCCACGGCAAGAGCTGTCTGCCTTACGTATTTGAGCTGGCCGGAAAATACGACATCAAAGTCATCGCGATGGAAGTCACCCACGAATCGCATGTCGAAGAAATCAACCAAGCACTGGACCTGACTGGCCGCCCCACCGGCGTGATGCTGCAAATCGGCACACGCAACACGCAGAACTTTGAACTGCTCAAGTCCGTGGGTCGACAACAGGAATTCCCGGTGCTGCTCAAACGCGGTTTCGGCATCACGTTGGAAGAATCACTCAACGCCGCCGAATACCTGGCTTCGGAAGGCAACCGCAAAGTAGTGTTCTGTCTGCGCGGCATGAAGACCAACATGGGCGACCCGCACCGCAACCTGATCGACTTCGGACATGTGCCGGTGGTCAAACGCCTCACCCGCATGCCAGTGTGCGTCGATCCTTCCCATTCGGTGGGTACGCGCGAACGTGCCCCCGACCGCATTTTGGATATCATGCATGTCACGGCTCAGGGGGTCGTCGCCGGCGCGAATATGGTCCTGGTGGATTTCCATCCCGCTCCGGAAAAAGCGCTGGTGGACGGCCCGCAAGCGCTGCGTCTACCGGAATTGCCCTATTTCCTCGAAGACATACGCCTGGCCCGCGAAGGCTACGAAAAGCGCGTTGCCCTCGCGCAACAATACGTAAAATAACGGACGTAAAATAACCGACACGATACGAAACTAATTTCGCAGCGCTATACTCTAATATATCGGGGAAACACGTTTGTGTTCCCCGACCCTTAGCACTTAGAGGAGCGCCATGTCATGCGCAATGTCGGCTCTCTCGATCGTACGTTACGCATCATCCTCGGCCTAGTTATCGTAAGCCTGGTATTCATCGGCCCCCAAACTCCATGGGGCTGGTTGGGCTTGATCCTGCTCATCACAGGATTGATTGGATGGTGCCCTTTGTATCGAGCGCTGGGGATGAATACCTGCCCCACGAGTAACACCAGCACCTCATAAGAATAGAATTCAAATCCCGCACTAGAGCGAGCATGGCAAGCAACTAACGATGTGTGTCGCAGCCTATGTGCAGGCGCGTATATGAAAAACATTGCCACGGGCAGAGGTATCGTCCATGTGTCACGCTCTGACCTATCAAGACTGGTTGCGGACTGTGCCCCAATTGGGGAACAGTCGTGAGCCGCGTTTACAGCAATTCCTGTCTTCGGCTCAAGTCGTCACGTACCACAGCGGTGATCAAGTATTTCGTGATAATGATCCCTGCGCGCGTTTCCTATTGGTGCTAAGTGGTGCAGTGCGGGTGCAGAAGGTCACACGCAGCGGGCATGAGATCGTGCTATACCACCTCGGACCGGGCCAGGCGTGCGAACTCACCACCACTTGTTTGATCGGCGGCAAGGCCTATCCCGCGGAAGCCGTGGCGGATAACGACACCTGCGTCGCCTCATGGCCGCGTGAAGTCTTCAACGACATGCTGGCTCACTCCGGCGACTTCCGCCAATTCGTCTTTCCCTATCTACAAAAAGGGGTGACCGAACTTATCACACTGATCGAAGATGTCGCATTCGGTCACATGGACGTCCGTTTGGCGCATTGCTTGTTGCTCATGGCGGGCACACGCGACAGCGTGGATGCCACTCATCATGATCTCGCCGCGGAATTAGGAACGGCGCGGGAAGTGGTGAGCCGGCTGCTCAAGGAGTTCGAACGTCATAGCTGGGTAA
>CALZJG010000068.1 GCA_945787555.1 uncultured Chromatiaceae bacterium
GCCTTAATGGAAAGAAAAATAGCCGCCAGCGAACGAGCGCAAGCCACTGCAGAAACCAGCAAAGAAGAAATGCAGGCCACGCTAAGTCTTTCCGAAAACCAAATGGCCGTTGAGCGCGCCAATCATGTCAAAGAACTGAAGACCATTAAAGGACAGCTAGCCGACAATGACAAAGCGCTGAAAGCCATTAACAAGGCTCTTGCCGACACGCCGGAGAATGTCATGAAGAAACTCCGTGCACTGAAGAAGCAAAAGAATGATGAGGCGACCGCCCGCAAGAAAGCAGAAGAGAGCGCGCGAACACTGCGGAACGATAAGAAACAGCTGGAACAGAGTGTAAAAGACGCGGAGGAGAAAAACACAAAGCTGGCCGCGCAGTATCGTGAACTGCACAGTCTATGTGAAAACCTGCATGAGCAACTCAAGCCATTGGTTGCCGATGAGAAGAACCTACCCAGCCTTCCAGAACTTGATGAAGAATTACTAGGCGGCAATAACAACGGTTCCGAAGCTGAGAAGAAATAGTTCTCTTCATTCTTACCCTACGTTGGGGTAAGCGTTAGTGCGAACCCCAACCTGTCGAATCCGGAAATTTCTACTTGGGGCCTACATATTCACGACGTCCATGGATGCATTATGTAAAGCCCATGGGCATCACGCGCCTCCATCGGCCTGTGTCGGCAAGAATGTCCGCGCTAACGTGGTGACTTCTCCTTACCTTGTGAGTCTGCATGGCTTTGTCCAGTAATGACTAGAATCTCACAGCACGCAACCCACGCGGTCGAATTGGGCCGGCTCTGAGCATTCGCGACTCGAGCACATTTAATAGTGCCAGTCCGAAAAAACAGCGGCTAATACGATGGAATGTTGTGAATTATTGCTAGACACATGGCTGCGAGACACCTAAGTATTCGCGCGCATGCACCTGACCGCGCTGGGTAACGCCCTACGGGTATCGACCCTATCAATATAGATCTTCGCACGCCACCACGCTCAACACTCCCCCACCACACCGCCTCGCTCATAGTCCGTCCAGTCAGCATGATCATTGAGATTGATGAACGCGGAAAACTCGGCAAACTCCACGACCACAGCACGTTGCTGCAGCATCCAGCTCTGCACTTTGGCATGGCCGGCCACCACAGCGTCGCGCGCACCAAGCGCCACTTCGCGACGCAACAGCGCACATAAGGGCTGCAGCCGATCACCCGCGCGGGCGATGCACAACGGCGCGTTCTCGCGCTGCAGGTGCTCGGCGAGGCGCGGCACTAAATCAACCGGCAGATGCGGCATATCGCAAGGAACAACGGCCAAATAAGGCGTGCCGGCGACCTGGGCGGCGGTGGCGATACCGGCGAGCGGACCACGATAATCCGGCCAAGGGTCAGGTTGGACGTCTAAGCCCAGCGCGCGATAACGCTCGAGATGGCGATTGGCGCTGACTATCAAGCGCGCGACGTGCGGCTGCAGTGTGCGTGCGGCGTACATGACCAGCGGTTGGCCCGCACTCATCAACAAGCCCTTGTCGACACCGCCCAGGCGGCGGCCGGCTCCGCCGGCGAGGATCAAGCCGGTGATGTTCTCCGACGTGATCACGGTTCGCGCTGGAGGCGGGCAAAGAGTTGCACGACGTTGCAAGGCTGGGTGCGGCTATCGAGTTGCGCGCAAAAAATCTCATCCCAGGCGGTGCGGCAAGCATTGGTGGAACCGGGGATGCAGAACACAAAAGTGCCATTGGCGATACCACCCACGGCGCGCGATTGCACGGTGGAGGTCTTGATGTCGTGATAGGACACGCTGCGGAACACTTCGCCGAAGCCTTCGATTTCCTTGTCAAGCAAGGGCCGCACCGCTTCAGGTGTGCGGTCTCTATCGGTCAGTCCGGTACCGCCGGTGACGATGACCACCTGCACCTCCGGCTCAGCGATCCAGTGGGCCACCTGGGCGCGGATACGGTATAGGTTGTCGGCCAGAATGGACTTACCCGCCAAGCGGTGGCCCGCGCTGAGCAGTCTATCCACCAATAAATTGCCCGAGGTGTCGGTCGCCTCCGTGCGAGTATCCGAAACGGTGAGCACGGCAATGTTTACAGGCATGAACTCAGTATTCGAGGACGTGGAACTCATGGAAACCTCACTGTACGGCATCGGCATACCGCACACAGGTGCGGCACGCCGCATTGTACGGCGAGCGGACTGTCCTTGGCCATGCCAGTGATACCCCCTAGGACGGCAGACCCGCGCCGAGATCGGATTGTAACGCTATTTAAGGAGCGCAAGCTTAATGGCGCTGGACGGCGTCGGTAGGACGCAAACAAGCACCATCTTCAGTGCCGGCGGCGGCATTCAGCTTGGGTTGAGGGGCGGTTTCGCGCACGCTGCGAAAGCGGATTGCATCGCGCTCGCCGTGTTCACTGCCAATGCGACACACCCTGTCATGTGCACTCGCCAAACAATGCTCTCCACGGCCCTCGTAAGCACGAGGGATGAACTTGCCCCCAGGTCAGCTCGCCGATGGCGCAAACTTGTTCTACCCACGGCGCGCCGGTTGGGGCGTGACGTCGTCGGCGCCACGCACTATTTCTCACCACGATGATTAAGACATGAATCAATGCAGTGCCTATGGCGGCGACGGCTTAGCGACCTAGTCGGGCAATTCGGCCGAGGACGCGCACTTGGCGTGACCGCAGGGAAAGCCCGGACCAAGTCGGGGCATGACCTCATGCAGACGCACCATCTCTGTGCCTGGGGACACCTAAACGCCCTCACTCAACACTAATAAATAACTATACATCAATATGTTGCACCAATGGCACAAGGATTGCCTATATTGGTGCCATTGAGCTTATTGCAGTTGCTGGGAGTACACCATGTCGGAATCACGGTTTGATCTATTCTCGTTCAGCGGTCGAAGTCGGATCCTCCATCTGACCTGGTTCGCGTTCTTTATCAGCTTCGTCGTCTGGTTTAATCATGCGCCATTATTGGGCGCGATTCGTGAATCCCTGGGCTTGACAGATCAGCAAGTAAAAGCGCTGCTCATCATCAATGTCGCGCTCGCCATACCGGCACGCATCGTCGTCGGCATGCTGGTGGACAAGTTCGGTCCCAAGCTCATCTATTCGGCCTTGCTCGCCTTGGGCGGACTCGTGTGTATCGCCTTCGCGACGGCGCAAACCTTCGAACAAATGGCGCTGCTGCGTTTTCTGCTCGGCTTTATCGGCGCGGGCTTCGTCATCGGCATCCGCATGATCAGTGAATGGTATCCCGCCAAGCACCTGGGGCTTGCCGAAGGCATCTACGCCGGCTGGGGCAATTTTGGTTCCGCCGCCGCCGCCATCACCCTCCCCTCGCTGGCACTGGCCTTCGGCGGTGACGACGGGTGGCGCTATGCCATCGGCCTGACCGGCGTGGTCTCACTGGTCTATTCGATCATTTATTACAAATCGGTGCACAACACCCCTCAGGGCTCGACCTATTTCAAGCCGAAGAAAAGCGGCGCCATGGAAGTGACCAGCAAAGGCGACTTCATTCTTTATTTGGTCATGAACATCCCGCTTTACGCCGCCTTGGCGGTGCTGGCGTGGAAACTCTCTCCCACCGGCCTGGATCTATTGAGCGCCACGGTAGTGTATGCAATCTATGCTGTGCTAGCCACGCTCTACGCGTATCAGGCTTACCGCATGTTCCAAATTAACCGCGATATCTTCCACAAGCCGGTGCCGGACATCCACCGCTATCAATTCAAGCAAGTGGCGGTGCTCAACCTCATCTACATGGTCACCTTCGGTTCTGAATTGGCGGTGGTTTCCATGTTGCCGCTATTCTTCCAAGATACCTTCGAACTGACACCGGTCATGGCGGGGCTGCTGGGCGGCTCTTTCGCTTTCATCGTCTTGTTCGCCCGTCCCGGTGGCGGCCTGATCAGCGACAAATACGGCCGCAAGCGCACTCTGGTCTCGGTCATGGTCGGCGTCACACTGGGCTATTTGCTGATGGGGCTGATGGACGCCTCCTGGCCCTTGGCCTTGGCAGTGCTGGTCACCGTCGGTTGCGCGCTGTTCGTGCATGCCGGCAACGGCGCGGTGTTTGCCATGGTACCGCTGATCAAGCGTCGCATGACCGGCCAAATCGCTGGCATGAGCGGCGCCTACGGCAACGTTGGCGGTGTGACCTTCCTCACCGTGCTATCCTTCGTCGCACCGCAAACGTTCTTTTTCATCATCGCGGCATCGGCCTTACTCGTACTGCTCGCCATCTTATTCGTACTTGACGAGCCCGCCGGCCAAATGGCCGAGGTGCTGCCCGACGGCACGGTGCAGATGATCGATGTAACCTGAAGCCGTCCCACGTGGTTGGTCGCATGTCAGCATGCGGCCAGCCTTGCGGCGGCGGATAATGCCGCTGCACCTACCCAACGAGCTTAAACCATGACTGAACTGGTCGTTGCCGCAGCACAACACAGCATAGCGGGCATCAAACTGCGCAACGAGGATTCTTGTGGCATACGCCTGCCCGACGGCCCGCTGCTCACCACCAAGGGCGTGGCGGTCATCATTGCAGACGGGATGAGCGGCGCGGATTCGGGCAAAGAAGCCAGCGATATTTGCGTGCAAGGTTTCCTCCAGGACTATTACAGCACGCCCGAATCCTGGACGGTCAAGACCTCCGTGCAACGCGTACTGGGCGCCCTTAATCGCTGGTTGCACGGCCAAGGGCATCAACGCTTCGGCTCCGAACGCGGCTTGGTGACCACAGTCAGCGCGCTCATCATCAAATCCACCACGGCATATCTATTTCATGTCGGCGATACCCGCATCTATCGTCTGCGTGATGGCGACTTGGAATGTCTAACACGCGATCATCGCACCCAGGTCTCGGGACAAAAAACCTATCTCACCCGCGCCATGGGCATCGATGTGAATATAGAAATCGACTATCGCACTGTCACCATAGAAACCGATGATATCTTCATCTTGACGACCGATGGCATACACGAATATCTCAAGGACAGTGACCTCAAAGCCCTCGTCAGCGCGCAGCCGCTGGATACCGAAAGCGCCGCGCAAAGCATCGTAATGCGGGCGCTGGATAATGGCAGCGATGACAATCTCTCTTGCCAAGTCGTACGTATCGCGGCCCTGCCCAACGATAACGAGGACGACTTCTATCGGCGGCTCACTGAGTTGCCGTTCCCGCCTCCACTCGAACCGGGCATGGTGTTGGATGGTTATCGCGTCATCGAGGAATTGCACGCCAGCAAGCGCACGCAAGTTTATTTGGCAGTGGACACTGAAACCGAAACGCAGGTGATACTCAAAACACCATCGGTGAACTACAACGACGATCCCGGTTACATCGACCGTTTCTTACATGAGGAATGGGTGGGGCGCCGGCTGCGCAGCCCGCACACGCTCACTGTGCTCACGACCGCGCGCAAACGCCGATTTCTCTATTACGTCACCGAACATGTGGAAGGCCTGACCCTGCGCGAGTGGATGCGCAGACATCCACGCCCCAGTTTGAAAGAGGTGCGCAATCTCATCGCACAAGTCGCCGCCGGCCTGCGCGCCTTTCATCGCATGGAAATGCTCCACCAAGACCTCAAGCCGGAAAACATCCTCATCGACGAGCAAGGCACGGTGAAAATCATCGACTTCGGCTCCACCAAGATCGCCGGCATCGAAGAATTAGCCAGTCCCTTGCCACGTGACGATGTGCTGGGCACACGCAACTACATCGCCCCGGAATACCTCCAAGGCTATGCCGGCACCCATCGCTCAGATATTTTTTCTTTGGGTGTCATTGCCTATGAAATGCTGGCCGGCGCGTTGCCCTACGGCCCGGAGCCGGCCGTCAAGAAATTGCCGAAATTACGCTATACCCCCATTGTCCACCACAACCCTGACGTCCCCGCCTGGGTCGACGGCGCCGTGGCCAAGGCGGTGGCCTTGAATCCTCAGCAACGCTATTCCACCCAGTCCGAATTCATCCAAGATTTGACCAAACCCAACCCCACCCTCGCCCCCCAAGACCCACTCCCCCTCCTGGAGCGCAATCCTGTCGCTTTTTGGCGCGGCCTGGCCATCGCGCTGTTTTTGGGCCACTTATTCCTCATCTATTACTTCAATCGCTAAACAAGTTCGTCGCGGGACGGGATACGCGCCACCAATATTGAACTTGCAACAATTTAGTGTTACTTTACCTATTATCGTGTTACCTCTTCGAGCCCATTAGTGGAAAGACCCTGCCATGACACCGATCACCCTTATCACTGGCGCTCAGCCATGGCTAAGCTCGCCGACTTGCGCAAAATTCCTGAACGCCCCCAGCCCCGCGCCCATCGCCTCTCCGCTTACATACTATTTCCGCGACCGGGACAACGTTGGCGCCAACAACGACCGCCACTTACTCGTCGGCGGGCGGTGTATCCGGCGCGGCTATTCAAGTCGAAGCGGAGCACCGTGGGGGCCAGCTCCCTTTGGCTTGCCTTCGAGCGGAAAGACACCTGTTTCATCAACAAAGACCAGATTATTGGAAATCCTCGGCGGTGAGCACCCCTCAATGTGACTAACTCATATGAATAACAATTACCTAGGCGGCAGTCAGTGCAATTAAACTTCCCTCGCTTGATGTCGCTACCGTTAGTCGTACATCAATCACTAACTTGGGAGTTACTCATGAATAAGGCCTTATGCCTACCCGCTCTGCAAAGACGCCTGATCATGGTCGCCGTCACCACAGCATTGGGACTCACCAGCCCGTGGGTGAGCGCCCATGAGGACCAACCCGACACCCCTGTCGGCCATCAAGCCAAAGTATTGCATCTGGCTGGCGAACATGAGGTGATCTTGGGCGGTGGCTTGACTATCGTGGGACAACGCACCAGCGGCGGCGTCACCGATGAATCCGGTTTGACCTATTCCGTGGACTTGGCCTTCGAGGGCAACTTCGGCAAACAAGGTACGGCTTTTATCTACCTCAACACCTCGCAAGGAACGGGTGTCGACAACGGCGCCGCCACCGGCCCTAATGCCGACAATGAAGCCGGCACCTTGGATGTCGATGAAGGGTATAGTGAAACGCGTATCGCCGAAGCCTGGTACGAATTCCCGCTTGGCGACATGGCCGCCGTGCGAGTCGGCAAGATCGACCCCACCGGCATCTACGACGGCAACGACGTGGCCAATGATGAGACCACCCAATTTCTCGGCGATGCGTTCGTCAACAACCCCGCCATCGGCTTCCCCGGCTACACCGCCGGTCTCAATCTGGCCGTTGCGCCTAGCGACGCATTCTCTTTCAACGTCGGCTTCTTCGAGGCCAGCTCCGAATTTAAGGGCACCTTGGATACCGCCTTTGTCATCGGTGAGGCGGCGCTCGGCTACGAGCTCGCCGGTCTGCCCGGCCATGTCCGCATTACGGGATGGAAAGATGATAGCAGCGACAATGACGGTGTCGGCCTCAACGTCGACCAGGCCGTCAGCGAGAACATCACTTTGTTCGCACGCTGGGGGTCGCAAGACGACGCGCAAGATTTCGACAGCGCCTACAGCCTCGGCGGTCAAATCGCCTTCGGCAGCAACACGGTGGGATTGGGTTATTCTATGCTCGCCGCCACCGACGTCGGCGGCCCCGATGATGAATCGCAGCTGGAGTTGTACTATAGCCATGAAGTGAGCGGCAATGTGCATGTGACACTCGATGTGCAATCGGCGAGCAATCCCAGCTTCGACAGCAACAACGACGACATCATGGTGTACGGCCTGCGCGCCCAAATCGACTTGTAACACGACAACAACTTGGGGGGGATGAGATGAACGATACGCTGTTACGCGCGCTCACCGCCGCCGCCTGCCTGGCTTTTGCCGGCAGTGCGGCGGCCCACTTTCAAATGATCATTCCTTCGGATGACATGGTGAGCAATCCCACCGAGCGCAACCTCAACCTGGAAGTGAAATTCTGGCATCCCTTCGAAGGGCACGGCATGCCCATGGGAAAACCGGTGCGCTTCGGCATGCGCATGGGCGGCGAAAACACTGACCTGCTCAACGGCCTAAAATCCCACCAATTCAATGATATAGAAAATAAAGCCCATGCGGGTTATAAGCTGAACTATACGCTGAAGAAACCCGGCGACCATATTTTCTATGTCGAGCCCCAACCTTATTGGGAAGCATCCGAGGAAAGCTTCATCATCCATTACACTAAAGTGGTAGTGAATGGCTACGGCATGGAGCGCGGCTGGGACGATGAAGTCGGCCTCAAGGCTGAAATTGTGCCCCTCACCCGCCCTTACGGCTTGTACACCGGCAATGTGTTTCAAGGCATGGTGAAGGTACAGGGTGAACCGGTACCCTACACCGAAGTCGAAGTCGAGTACTACAATGAGAAGGGCACCCTGAAAGCGCCGGCGGATCCGATGATCACCCAAGTGATCAAGACCGACGGCAATGGCGTGTTCACCTACGCCATGCCCAAGGCCGGCTGGTGGGGTTTCGCGGCCTTGACGGAGGACGAGAAGACCATGCAACACGAAGGCAGAGAATACCCGGTCGAAATCGGCGCCGTCATATGGGTGCGTACTCACGACATGGAATAGTAAGGAATGGTGATGATGGCTACGCCGGTCGATCTGAACACCCTCTCCACGCCGTGGAAAGTGCTCATCAGCGGTTTTCTGGTGATCCTGGGCGCCGGTTATCTCTCGGCGGCCTTGAACGCGGCGCTGGCGGTGGGACTCAGCCCCGCCGCCATCGCCGATCATTACGGCAACAAACGCGTCTCCCAAGAGGAGCGCGCCGCCATCGCCGAGCAAGGTTTCGTGGAAGAGGAATTTTCTCTCGACGACGAACCGGCCATGGACGAGATGGACCATGGCCAACACGACATGAATAACATGGAAGACATGGCCGCTATGCCGGGCATGGACCACAGCCAACATGACATGGCCGACATGGGCGCCATGCAGGGCGATGACACCTTGCCTCCGCAAGTCATGGCGCAACTCTCTCATGTGCATTTACTCGGCTTTTCCTTCATTCTGCTCGGCATCGGCGCATTGACCTGTTTGACGCGCCTGTCGGACAAAACCAAGGCCATATTGGTGGGCACGTTATTCGCCGGCCTGCTGGGCGATATCGCCAGCTTGAACCTGACCCGCTTCGTGACAACCGACTTTTCCTATCTCACCATATTCACCGGCACCTTGATCGGTGTTTGCCTGGCTCTCATGTCGCTGCGCATACTCTGGGAACTGTGGGGGCCGACGCCGACTCAAACCTGGGATCAACTTTAGGAGCGAATCATGCTGGGGAATTCGTTAGAGACCGCCGGCCGTCACTTCATCACCGCGCTGACGAGCGCGCTCTTCATTTTCGGCCTCAGCAGCCAGCCGGCGCTGGCGCACAAAGGTCATGCCGGCCCCCCCGTCCAATTCATGGAACTCAAGGAAGCCCTTAAGGGCATGTTGCCGGTGAACGCCAAGGTGCTAAAGCGTAAAGAGGAGTTGAACAAAGACGCGGCCGGCTGGGCCAAGCAGAAATACGGCGTCGAGCCGCCCACCGGCATCCTCACCTATTTTGTCGCCCGCAATGAGGCCGGCCAGACACTGGGCGCCGCCTATATCACCAACACTCACTATCGCCACGGCGATATTGCCGTGGTCGTCGGCATCGACGCCGAGGGTCGCATCACCCAAGCCGCGTTGCTCAACGCCAATGAAAAATACGTCGGTGATTTCGCCGCCACGGTCGGCACCGGTTTCATGGCGCGTTTCGCCGGACTCAAGGCGGAAGAATTAGCCACCCAATCCGACGACGGCAATGAAGCGGCCAAGGCGGTCATCGAGCAAGTCCGCACGGCGGTCGCGGTGCTCGCCGCCCTGACCCAAACCGGCCACTAACAGGCTCGAAGCGCTATCGACTGGACGGGCTCACGAGCGGTCCAACAGCTCCACCCAGTGCCGTACCGGCAACTCACCACCACTTTGCAAATGCATCTGACACCCAATGTTGGCGGTGACGATGCACTGCGGCTGATCCGCCGTCAGCGCATCGAGTTTATTGCGCAACAACTGCTGCGACAGTTCGCGTTGCAAGATGGAGTACGTGCCGGCCGCGCCGCAACACAGATGAGCGTCGGCGACGGAGGTGAGATTAAATCCGCAGCGCCTCAACACCGATTCCACCACACCCGACAGTTGCTGACCATGTTGCAAGGTGCAAGGGGCGTGAAATGCCAGGCGCTCTCCCTGACCGAGGGTAGTCAGAAGATCTAGGTGTTCAGCGGCGAGTATCTCGCCCAAATCACGCGTCAACGCGGCGATACGCGCCGCTTTCTCGGCATAAGCGGGATCGTCACGCAATAACACACCGCAATCCTTCACCACCGCACCGCAACCACTGGCCGTCATGACGATGGCCTCCGCGCCGGCTTCCACCAGCGGCCACCACGCATCGATATTACGCCGCATGAAATCTCCGGCCTCATCGCCCGCGCCCATGTGATGACTCAGCGCGCCGCAACAACCCGCATTGGCCGCGCGCAGCAAGCTGATACCCAGTTTGTCCAACACCCGCGCGGCCGCGGCATTGATATTCGGCGCGGTGACCGGTTGCACGCAGCCCTCCAACACCAGCATACGCCGCGCATGCCTGGGCGCTGGCCAAGCCGCGGCCGGCGTCGCTGCGGGCGGTATCGAACGCCGCAATGATGCCGGCAACATTGGCCGCACCCAGTGCCCCAAGCGCAGTGCCAGCGCGAAACGTTCGCGATAAGGAATCACCAGACGTAAGGCGCGTCGCAGCAACCTCTGGTGCCAGGACCGCGGCACACGCTCTTCGACGATCTCACGGCCGATGTCCACCAGCCGCCCATATTTTACGCCCGAAGGACAAGTGGTTTCGCAGGAGCGGCAGGTCAGACAGCGATCCAAATGCAATTGCGTCTTAGCGCTGACCGCCTGTCCCTCGAGCATTTGCTTGATGAGGTAGATACGCCCGCGCGGTCCGTCCAATTCATCGCCCAGCAATTGATAGGTGGGACAGGTCGCGGTACAAAAACCGCAGTGCACGCAGGAACGCAGGATGGCTTCCGCTTCGCGGCCTTGCGGCGTGTCCTTGATGCTCGAGGCAAGTTTGGTTTGCATAGTGATTAGCGTCGTTAGAACTCGGCGTAGAGACGCCC
>CALZJG010000069.1 GCA_945787555.1 uncultured Chromatiaceae bacterium
CGATGATGCCGGTCAGCGGTGCCAGCACGCCGGCGCTGGCACAGTTCTCGCGCTCGTCACCTGCTGCGGGGTACAGGCAGCGGTAACAGGGGCCGCGCCCCTGACTGAACCGGAACACGGTAACCTGGCCTTGCATGCGTATAGCCGCTCCGGAAATCAATGGCTTAGCCATCTCGTGACAGGCGTCGTTGAGGGCGTAACGGGTGGCGAAGTTGTCGCTGGCATCGATGATGGCGGTGGCGCCGGCCACCGCCGCGCGCAAGGACTCGCCCGCGAGACGCTGTGCCAGCAAGGTCAGCCGCACGTGCGGATTGATGGCGCGTAGCGTATCGGCGGCCGAGTCGGTTTTGGGGCGGCCGACGTCGGCGCTGCGATGGAGGATTTGGCGTTGTAAATTGCTCAAATCGACCCGATCGTCATCGCACAGCAGCAATTCGCCGACGCCGCTGGCGGCGAGATACTGGGCGGCCGGGGAACCCAGGCCGCCCAATCCGATGATCAAGACCCGCGCGCGCAGCAGTTTTTCTTGGCCGGCCGCGTCGATATCCGGCAACAGCAAATGGCGGCTGTAGCGCGCGAGCTGTTCATCATCCATTGGGGTGGTGATTTAGGCTATCTGGTAGGTGAACAGGCTGTCTTGCGGCGTACGGCCGTCATCCGCCCAGCCGCCGACCAAATAGATGGTGTCCTTGACGACCGCGACGCCGGTGGCGGCGCGCGGCGCGGGCAGGTCGGCGATGCGCTCCCACTGGCCGCTGGTGGCGTTGAAGCGCGCCGCACGGCTATGAATATTGTCGGTGCTGTAGCCGCCGAAAAGATACAGTTGGCCATGGGCGATGCAAGTGGCTTGTCCGGCTGCCGGCCAGGGCAGGGTGTGGTGGGTATCCTCGCTCCAGCGGTTCTGGGCGGGGTCGTAGGCCTCGACGAGGGTGAAGTTGTTGAAACCCTCGGGGGTGAAGGCGACACCCGCCATGGTCAGAATCTTGCCGTCGACGACTTCGGCCGACAGGGCGAAGCGCGGTTGATTCAAGGGGGCGATGGCCTCCCAGCGCTGGGTGCTCAAATTCAGGCGTTCGCAGAAATCGAAACCAGGGTCGGTCTTAGGACCGGCCTTGGTGGCGTCGGGGTGATGGCCGCCCAGCACGTAGATATAGCCATTCAGGGTGGCGACGGCCGGGTAGTCATGGGGTTGCAGTAAGTCCGGACCAGATTCCCAAGTATCTGTTTTAGGGTAATAAATTTCCACAGTGGTGAGGAACTTGAATTGCCCGTTGGGCTGTTTGAAGCCGCCGCCCAGGATGTAGACGCGGTCGTCGCTCACGGCGGTCACCGCGCCGGAGCGCAGAGTGGGCATGTCGGCGATGCGCGCCCACTGATCGGTGCTCGGGTCGTAGACGTAGGAGGTGTTCTTGCTGGCGAAATTCGGGCCGCCACCACCAAATATATATATCTTATCCTCATAAGCGGCGGTGGGGCTGTGAGAGCGTGCATCGGCGATGGGGGCTTTGATGGCCCAAGTGTCTGCTTTGGGTTGAGTATGCGTTTTCATGAGTAGTGATGTGCTCAGCGTTGCTGTGGGAGGGTTGAATGAGTATTTCTGTCAGTCTTTACTTCTGGGCTAAGTTTTGACAGTATAAATGGCTAATCCGTAGGCGCAAAGGGCTACGAGATTACGGCTCAGTGGGTACTCTTCTATAGCGCTAACGGCGCTAAAGTGGGCGCAATGCCACATGATAAGTGAGTTGTTGCGCGAGGTTGGGTTCGATATTATCGAGACGGACTATACAGACTATTGCAGACTATAAAGTGCAGTAATTGCCTGCCGATACAGCTTGAGGCTATCAAAACCCCGTTTCTGGGGGTTTAAGCAAGGGAAGTGCTTTGCAGGAGGGATAGATAGAACATCCCTTCATGGGGGCAATGCAAGGCCCGAAACAGCGGTAGCCGCGACAGAGAACTAGTTAAGCTCAGCGGTGGGCGTGACGATAGGGTAAGAGATTAAGGTGAAATAAGGGATTGTTAAGGGTGTTGCGGCTAGCCCAGTGGGAGCTGCAAAACGCCCAGGCTAGGAGGCCAGGTTACGGCGGGTGCGTGAGTGCCTGAAGATGCGTATAAGTGCATCAGGTGTTTCGTCGAGGGGCACTGCCGTATGGCTGGGTTGTGAAAGCTTGGCTTTTATCGACCCAATGATAAACGATAACAGGCGAGGCAAGCCCATGCTTTACAATGATTCTTCATTTCGTGATGAGGCGGTTTGTGACCCGCAGTCTAACGTGGTCGCCGCGCCATCCTCGCTCCCAGCGACAGCAGGTTCCCATCCTTCTCCTCTCCCTCCACTACAAGATCAATTCGGGCGCACCTTCGATTATGTGCGTATCGCCGTAACCGAAAAGTGCAATCTGCGTTGCACTTATTGCATGCCCGAAGAGGGAGTGGATTTCAAAAAAGGCGAACAAATTCTGCAAGCCGATGAGATCGTGAGGGTCATCGGATCGCTGGCGCGTATGGGCATCAAGAAAGTCCGCTTTACTGGCGGTGAGCCGCTAGTACGCAAAGATATCGTCAAATTGGTGGAAGGTGCCGCCAGCACGCCTGGCATCAAGAGCGTCCATCTCACCACCAATGGTATTTTGTTCAGCCGTTATGCCAAGGACTTGTTGTCCGCTGGCCTGACAGGCGTGAATATCAGTTTGGATAGCCTGGATGCGGACAAATTCCAGCGTATCACTCGTCGCACGGGTGTGGAGAAAGTGCTGGACAGCATTCGTTTGGCGTTGGATCTCGGCTTCCCGCGCGTGAAGGTCAATATCGTATTGATGCGCGGTTTCAACGAGGACGAGTTCCCGGCCTTCTGTGAGTTGACCAAAGACATGGGCGTGACGGTGCGCTTCATCGAATTCATGCCCTTCGATGCCCATCAGATTTGGGAGTCGGGCGAGCATTTCGCCAGCGCCGAGAACATGGTGCAACAGCTGCATACCATGTATCCGGGTATCGGGGAGACATCCGGTACGCGCACCGAGCATCACATTTTCCAAGTGCCGGGTTACAAGGGCAAGATCGCGATTATTCCCGCCTTTACCCGCAGCTTGTGCGGTAACTGCTCGCGCATTCGTTTGACCGCCGACGGCAAGATACGCAATTGCCTGTATTCGGATGATGAATACGACCTGCGTCCGGTGGTGCGTGCCAACGGCAGCGATGATGAAGTGGCGAGCGTGTTCCGCAAGGCCTTTCATGAAAAGGCAAAAGACGGTTTCGAATCCAAGAAGCGTTCGTCCGTCAAACGAGTGAATATTTCCGACGTCGGTCGGGTGAGCATGACCCAAATCGGCGGGTAACGACCCATATATAATTGATCTGCGCCCCGGTGTGGTGATTGCCGGGGCGCAATTTTTCCGAAACCACGCGCCGGCGTGCCGGCCCATATTAGTAGCAGGTGATCGAGCCATGGGAGATAAACTTACGCACTTCAACGCCAGCGGTGAGGCGCATATGGTAGAGGTGGGCGCGAAAGCCGTGACGTCGCGGGAAGCCGTGGCGGAAGGCCGCATCTTCATGGATCCCAAGACCTTGGAAATGATCATGCAGGGCGAGCATAAAAAGGGTGATGTGCTGGGAATTGCCCGTGTGGCCGGTATTCTGGGCGCGAAGAAGACTCCGGAATTGATTCCGCTGGCCCACCCCATCAGCATCACTGGCGTAGATCTGGATCTGACGCCCGAGCCGGAGAAGAACGCCGTGTACTGCCGCGCTGCGGTGCGTGTCATGGGCCAGACCGGCGTTGAAATGGAGGCCTTGACCGCCGTACAGATCGCGCTGTTGACCATCTATGATATGTGCAAAGCGGTGGATCGTGGCATGGTCATGCAAGATATTGGTCTGCTGGCCAAGTCGGGTGGTAAGTCGGGCACATGGCGTCGGACCGCCTAGAGGAGCGCGGGCATGAAGATTACGGTGAGATATTTCGCCAATATGCGTGACCGTATGGGGCGCGCCGAAGAGAGCGTCGCCCTTACAGACGGTGGCGTCACGGTCGAAGAGTTGTGGGCCAAAGTGTCGCCGAATGCGCCACTGCCGACCAATGTTCTGATTGCGGTTAATATGGAATACACCGACGCAGCACACCCGCTCAAGGATGGCGACGAAGTGGCATTTTTTCCGCCCGTGACCGGAGGTTGAACGTGAAAGTCATCGTTCAAGAGCAGGCTTTTGATCCTTACAAAGAAACCAGCGCCTACGAGCGTGAACATGTGCCGGTTGGCAAGCACGGCGCAGTGGTGACTTTCGTCGGCACCATGCGTGATTTTAATGACGGGCATGATGTGACCACCATGTACCTAGAGCATTACCCGAACATGACTGAGCGTCACATCGAACAGGTGTGTCAAGAGGCGCTAGATAAATGGGATGTCGACGATGCGCTGGTGTTGCATCGCTACGGTGAAATGACGATCGGCGATCCTATCGTCTTGGTGGCGGTGTGGTCCGCGCATCGCGCCCATGCTTTCGATGCTTGCCGCTACATCATCAATTACCTCAAGGAGCGCGCGCCGTTCTGGAAGCGCGAATCCACCCAGGCCGGCGAGCAGCGTTGGGTGGAGCACAATACCGAAGATCCGGGCGTGAATTCGCAGGGAGCGAAACAGCGTAGCGCGTGATAGCGCCTCGGTGCTGATTGGCTAGGGCTGCATCCGTCACGGATGTGGCCCTTTTCTTTTTGGGGGTGACTATGATCGTGGGATGACTGGGGTAGAATCGGCACGCATGACCAGCCGGTGGTCCGAGAGAGGAGGGAGTGCATGAGTAGCGATTTGGTGCGTTTCGGTGTGTCCATAGAAGGGGATTTGCTGGGTCGTTTCGATGAGCAAATTCAGAACAAAGGCTACACCAATCGATCGGAGGCGATCCGAGATCTCATACGCGAGCAGATGGTCAAGGAGGAATGGGATACCAACCAGGAGACTGTCGGGACGATTACTCTGGTTTATGATCATCACACGCGTGATCTGATGGGGTTGTTGACCCATCTTCAGCATTCCTTCGAGGGCGAGATCAAATCCGTGTTGCATGTGCATCTCGATCATCACAATTGTCTGGAAGTGCTGGTGGTGCAAGGGCAGGGGCGGATATTGCAGGCGTTTGCCGATAGACTGGTCAGTATGCGTGGCGTCAAGCATGGTACGTTGACCATGGCGACCACCGGGCAGGCGATTCCTTCGAAAGGTGGGCATCACCACCATGGCGATGCGCCTGCGCCTGCGCCATGAGCGATGTCATTTGAGTTTGAGGTAAGAGGATGAAGAGAGTATTGCGCGGCGTAGCGGGCCCGCTGAGCTGGGTGGCTGTGGCGCTGGTGTTGTCACTGCACGTGTCCAGCGCCTATGCGCATAAGGTCAATGTGTTCGCGTTCGTCGAAGGCGAGCAGCTTTATGTGCAGGGGTATTTTACCGACGGCAAATTGGCGAAAAACAGCCAAGTTGTCGTTTACCAGGCCGACGGTCAGGTGTTGGCGGAGGGGGTCACCAATGACGAGGGTGAGTTTACCTTCGGGCATCATGGAGAGCCGGGTCTGCGGGTCGTGTTGAACGCCGGTGAGGGCCATCAAGCCGAGTACACCTTTGCGCCGGAAGAGCTTGCCGGTGCGGCGCTCGAGCCTGACTCGGGGGCGGTTACGTCCGTAAGCGACACAGCGGGTCTGGCGCCTGTCGTGCGCCGTGCTGTGGCGGAGGCGGTCAAGCCCTTGGCCCGAGAGATCGCCGAATTGAAAGAACGCCGCAGTTTTTCCGACGTCATCGGTGGCATCGGCTTCATCGTCGGGCTGTTAGGCGTATTTGCCTATTACAAGGCACGCAAGAGCGCACCAAGATGACGGCTGAGGCGGCCTCCGTCATAGCAAGAATAAGAATTTTGTGCTACCTTCCAAAGTTGCTTTAAAGGAAACCCATCACGGATCCGATGAATCTCCTGCTGATGTCGGAGGCGCACGCGAGCAACTATGCACATCTCTGAAGGAATTTTAGCGGGTCCAGTCCTAGCTACCGGCTTTGCCGGCACCATCGCCATTGCTGCGCTGAGCATGCGTAACATGGATATGGAGGAAGTGCCTAAGGTCTCGGTGATCACGGCCGTGTTCTTCGTGGCGTCGCTCATCCATGTGCCAGTAGGCGTCAGCAGCGTCCACCTGATACTCAACGGCTTGGTGGGCGTGGTCTTGGGCGTGCGTGCTTTCCCGGCGGTCATGCTGGGCGTGATATTACAGGCCATCTTGTTCGGCCATGGCGGCGTCTCCGTCATCGGCATCAATAGTCTCATGCTCGGCGGCGGGGCCTTGGCGGCCTATGGGGTGTGGCAGTTGCGGCACCATTTCAAGCTGGCCAAGCGAGAAGTGATTTTCGGCGCCTTGGCGGGCGGGACAGGGTTGCTGTTCTCCGGTCTGGTGTTGTCGCTGGCCTTGCTGACCAAGGGTGAGGCGTTCTTTGTGACCGCCGGCGCGGCACTGGCGGCGCATGTGCCGGTCATGATCGTCGAGGCGGTGGTGGTGGGTGCCTGCGCGGGCTTTTTGCTGCGGGTCAAGCCGGATGTGCTGGCAGGTCATAGGGTTGGGCTGAGAGTTAAGAGCGCTGCCACGAATGATGCGACCTAGCGTGTCTATTAGGATGCCTAGGGGTTAGCCGCGATGCCTTTAGATATCGACCGCTATGCCCACGTGGATTCCCCGCTGCAACGGTGGGATACGCGTATCAAGATGGCCACGCTCGGTCTTTTCATGTTGTGTGTGGCCTTGCTGGAAACCTTGCCGATGGCGGCGCTGGCCTTGGTTCTCGCATTGATGCTGATCACGCTGTCCGGCCTGCCGTGGCGCTTCGTTTCCGATGGCGTCAAATGGGTGCTGCTGTTTTTACTGCCGTTTTTCATCATCATGCCGTTGAGTTATCCGGGTGACGCCGCCTTCCATGTGCTCGGGCTGCCCTTTGCCTGGGAGGGCTTGAGGCTGGCGGTGGCCATCGTCACCAAGGCCTTGGCGGTGGTGCTCATTGCCTACGTGGTGTTTGGCTCCAGCCGTTTCGATGTGTCCATGGTGGCGCTGCAGCGTCTCAAGTGCCCCAGTCTGGTGGTGCAAATGCTGCTGTTTACCTACCGGTATATTTTCGTGTTCGTGGCCGAGATGAAGCGCAAAGATACCGCGATGCGCTCGCGCGGTTTCGTGAAGAAGTCCAATGCCCATACCTTGCGAGTGATGGGTAATTTTGTCGGCACGCTGCTGGTGCGCAGTTTCGAGCGTACGGATCGCATCTACAAAGCCATGTTATCTAAAGGTTATCAGGGTGAGCTGCGCACTAACGTGCGGTTCGCGGCCGGGCCACTGGACGTGGTGCTGGGGGCGTTGGCGGTGAGTGTCGCGGTGGCGTTGATCGTGAGCGATCGCGTCGGGTTGTTTGTCATCGCCGAGCGCGGCTGGTTCTAAATCTATAGTGGGTGGATGCCTGATGCCTGAACGTAACGCCATCAAAGTCGAGAATGTGTTTTTCCAATACCCGGACGGCCATGAAGTGCTGAAGGGGGTGGATTGCACCATCGGCGTAGGCGAGAAAGTCGCACTCATAGGGCCGAATGGCGCGGGCAAGTCGACTTTCATGAGTTTGTTGAACGGCGTGGAATTGTCGACCTCAGGCCGTGTGACGATTGGTGAATTGGAGGTCACCAAGGCCAATTTGACCGAAATCCGTCGCAAGGTGGGGATCGTTTTCCAAGATCCCGACGACCAATTGTTTTGCCCGACGGTGTTCGATGACGTGGCCTTCGGGCCGCTGAACCTGGGTTTGTCCGAGAGTGAGATCGAGGCGCGGGTACAGGAAGCTTTGACCTTGGTCGGCTTGACGGGCTTCGAGCAGCGTTCGTCATTCCATCTCTCGTTCGGCGAGCGCAAGCGCCTGGCCTTGGCGACCGTGCTCTCGTATCAGCCCGATATCCTGGTATTCGACGAGCCGTCCACCAACATGGACCCGCTCAATCGCCGTAAGCTGATCAAATGGTTGCAGCAGTCCGATAAGACCATACTGCTGTGCACGCATGATTTGGATATCGCCTTGGACGTCTGTGATCGGTGTTTGGTGTTGACCGATGGGCGGGTGGTCGCCGATGGGACGTCCAAGGACATTCTTTATGATCGAGCCTTGCTCGAGACCAATCATCTGGAGCTGCCCTTGGCGCTAATGACGCATGAATTGCTACACGAGAAACTACGTACCGGCCAGATGGATGATGAGCATCGGCGCATCATTGAGCGCTTTCTGCATGCCCATCGCCATACTCACGGTCCGGATCAGCACGAACATGTGCATTTGCATATCCATCCCCATGGTCATGAGCACATGCATCACCATCACCACGATGATGGGCATGATCATCATGCGCATGATTATGACTACGGTGCCGAGCAAGCCGCACTGCATGAGCATGGCGATGCGGATCATGTGCATGATAGAGAAGAAGAATCACCGCCCGAGAAAAAGACGTCGACGTGATCGGGCAAAACCAACTGCAGGACTGCCGCAATGCGTGAGAAAGAACCGAGTACTGGGATCATCTTTGTGCGACATGGGCAGACCGACTTCCCTACCGATCGCATTTACCGTGACGATGTTGAGGATCCGGCGCTGAACGAAGCGGGCGTTGCACAGGCGAAGTACGCCGCGCGCTGGCTGCAGGGGCGGTCGATTGCAGCCATTTATGCCAGCCCGAGCGCCCGCACGCGGATGACGGCGCAGGAGGTGGCGGCGCAGGAGGGCATTGAAGTGGTCACCGATGAGCGGCTGCGCGAGCGGCGTTTCGGCGTGTGGGACGGCCTGTATTTTGATGAGATCGCCTCGCGCTATCCTGATGAGCATCAAGCCTGGAAGCGCGATCCGGCCGGTTTTACGCCCGCTAACGCAGAGACCATGTCCGACTTATTGCAGCGTACCGGCGCCGCGCTGGCGGATATACGTGCTGCGCATGCCGGGAAGCTGATCGTGGTGGTGACCCATGTGGGCCCCATCCGCGTGTGTCTGGCGGAGGCGCTCAAGATCCCCTTGGATTGGTATCGGCAACTCACTGTTGATTACGGTTCGCTCACCCGGGTCGATTATGGGCGCCGACAGAATAATCTTATCTATATGAATATCTCAGAGAAATTGTTTCCTGCCCCCATATAGCGTCATGACCGGTCGCGTGGCTGGCGCGGCGGGTGGGGTGTCATGGTTCGGCGAGAGCAGTATTTTCCAATCCATAAATGAGTCTGGAGGGGGGTAAATAGAGTCTCCTCAAAAAGTAAGAACGGCATTCCTTTGATCAGGAAGCCCGCTGGCGGATTGAGCACGGAAGGACGAAACAATCCATACCCACAGCCTGTTCATGTGGCGTTTTGTTCGCAA
>CALZJG010000070.1 GCA_945787555.1 uncultured Chromatiaceae bacterium
CACACCACCGACCTCGATCCCGCCGACTGGGGACTGGCGTTCCTGGTGGCCTCCACCGTGTTGCTGCTCGATGAGGGGCTAAAGTTTTTTATCAGAAATCGCCAATAACATATTATTTATACTTATAAAACACTGCGATGATGTGATGAGCATCTGGCCGGCCGGCCGCGACGATGAAAGACACTTTAACGGGCGGATCTCCCCCTTCGGCGTTATGCTCCCCGCTGACCGTGCCTATCTCGAGCGGCTGTGCTATGGTTACGGGCCACGCTGGGCCTCACGGCCGGAGTTGGCGCAACTCATGACTAGGCACGGGAGAGTGAAGTATGATGACTTTGATTACGGTGATGGTGACGATCGTGTCCTTGGTGGCAGGATCACTCATGCTTTATTTGGTGGTAAAGATATACCAAGGCGAGGACGGCGCCCGTCATCCCGCCCCGCGCGACTAGGACCAAGATCCCATCGCATAAACGCCGGCCCCGTGCCGGCGTTTTTGTTTAAGGCAGTTTCAACCGGGCGGCCAAGCCATTTGCCGACCACCCAGCACATGCAGATGGATGTGATAAACCGCTTGTCCCGCGTCGGCATTGCAATTGATCACGGTGCGATAACCTGACTCGGTGACGCCCATTTTCTCGGCGACCTTTTTGGCCGTCAGATACATCTCCCCCATCAATACGTCATGCTCGGGCTCCAGGTCGTTAAGCGTGGCGATGTGTTTCTTGGGTATGACCAGAACATGCACCGGCGCCTGTGGGTCGATATCGTTGAAGGCCAGCACCGCCTCGTTTTCATAGACTACGTCCGGCTTAATCTCACCGTTCACCATTTTACAAAACAGGCATTCCTTCATAGTCGCGGCTCCCTATGCGTGCGGCCCGGCGCTGCGCCGAGATGTGGGGTTAGTATGGCCTGAGGCGGCGAAAGAGAAAACCCGCTCAGATATGATGACTAAAACGGCCGTGCGCCGCACCGCCTACCAGACGATAAAAATCCTTGCTGTCCACTTTCACCACTTCGCAATGATCGCCGCCTTCGAAATACACTTCGGGCTGTTCCATAAGACTGTCGTCGACGATCACCGCCATGCCATAAGCACTGCCCACGGGGGGAATGGCGCCCGCCTCGCAATCCTTGAATAGCGGCGCCAATTCCCTTTCGGTGGCGAGTCCCAGGGGCCGTTTGAGCTGATGGTACAAACGCCCCAGTTCCAAGCGATGGGTGGCAGGTAACACCGCCATTAGATATCCGTCCTCATCCCTGAGCACCACGCTCTTGGCCAAACGGTCCCCGGGCACGTGCGCCGCCTGGGCGGTTTCCATGCTATTGGAAGTGGGCGTGTGAGACACGACGTCATAGCGTATCCCGTTGCGGATCAAACAGCGTTGCAAAGAGGCGGCAATGGCCATGTCTCTATCCTCCTGGTCGGCACAAGAAAATTCGCGATGTTGAAAATAAATATAGACCATACACCGCGGGTCGCCGCTTGCAATCGCACCACCAAGTCCGGAAGATTAACAACTTGCTGGAAAGTCTCCGGGGGATGTCAGGCAAGGTGTAACACGACGAATATGCGCAGTTTACCTACCAGTAAATGAGCCTTTTATAGCCATGGGTCGGCCCTTAGGCTTATTCGGCAAGCTGTACACTCCCCGTTTTACACAGGATCTAGACCACAGCGAGAGGACGCTCCCCATGCATGTCACCTTAGTGCAGGTGCAAGTAAAACCCGAACATGTCGAGGAATTCATCAGCGCCACGCGCGCCAACCACGAAGCCTCGGTGCGCGAACCGGGCAATCTACGATTCGACATTTTGCAGAGTGCCGCTGAGCCCGCCCATTTCGTGCTTTACGAAGCCTATCGCGACGCTACCGACGCCGCCGCCCACAAAGACACCGCCCACTACCTGGCTTGGCGCGAGCAGGTCGCCGGGTGGATGGCCGCGCCCCGCCAGGGATTGCGCTTCCACGGCCTATTTCCACTACAACCATGAGCATCGCCGACTTTAGTCTGGCGCGTTTACCGCGCATCGTGTTCGGCCACGGCCGGCTGCGCGAGGTGCCCGACTTGGCGGCGCAATTCGGCCGCCGCGCACTGCTGGTCACCAGCCGGCGTGCCTTACCCGAGTCTGCGCATTGGCAGCCGCTGCTCGCTGCTTTGGAAACACTCGGCATCAGCTGGGTGCATGAAACCGTCTCCGGTGAACCTACGCCGTCACTCATCGACGCGTTGGTGGCGCGACATCGACACGCCGGCATCGAGGTGGTCATCGGGATCGGCGGCGGCAGTGTTTTGGATGCGGGCAAGGCCATCGCCGGCCTGCTGCCCAGTGGCGAGTCTGTGATGAATTACCTCGAGGGGGTGGGTCTGGGCCGGGAGTTTCGCGGCCCCGCCCTGCCCTATATTGCCGCACCCACTACCGCCGGCACCGGCAGCGAGGCCACCAAGAATGCGGTATTGAGCGAACAAGGCCCGCAGGGCTACAAGAAATCCTTCCGCCATGACAGCCTGGTGCCGCAATACGCCGTGGTAGATCCAAATCTGCTGGCCACCTGCCCGCCCGAACTGATCGCCGCCGACGGCATGGACGCGCTGACGCAGTTGATCGAATCCTATGTCTCGGCTAAAGCCAATCCGTTCACCGACGCGCTGGCGTGGAGCGGTATCGTCGCCGTTAAGGAGGGTTTCTTACCCGCCTGGCGCGCTGATGAGGGGCCCGCCGCGGACGCGGGCCGCGCCGCGATGGCGTATGGGGCGCTGATCTCCGGTATCACCTTGGCGCAAGTGGGGCTGGGCTCCGTGCACGGCCTGGCCTCGCCGCTGGGTGCCTACTTCCCGATTCCGCATGGCGCATGTTGCGGCACACTGCTGGCCACCGCCACGGACGTGAACCTGCGCGCGCTGCGCGCCCGCGCGGCGGATCATCCGGCGCTGAACAAGTACGCCGCACTGGGCCGCTTGTTGGGCGAGGCGGACGAGCCGATAAAGCGTGGCGTGGCGGCGGCCGATCAGGAAACTGCATGGATGATCTTGGTGAACAGACTCAGCACATGGACCGAACAACTCAATCTGCCCCGCCTCGGCCATTACGGCGTGACCGAGAGCGACATTCCGAAAATTGTTGCGCACAGTCGCGGCAACAGCATGCAGACCAATCCTATCTTGCTCACCGACGCGGAGATTACCGAGATCGTGCAAGCTCGATTATAACGCTGTACTCAGTGATTAACCCGCTATGAAACGTGAGGCGAAAGTGCGACGCTGGCTGGTGGCGCTGTGGTACTTGCTCCCAGCGGGCGCCTGGGGACAGGATTTGCCGCAATGGGAGTTGGGCTTGGGCCTGGGTGCCGTCGCCGTACCGCATTATCGCGGTGCGGCCGACGGGCGCACCTTTGCCCTGCCCTTTCCCTATTTCCAATACCGCGGCGAGTACCTGAAAGTGGACGACGACGGCGTGCATGGACATCTGTTCCGCTCCCCACGCGTCAAACTCGATATGAGCTTGGCCGGCGGCGTGCCGGTATCCAGCAACCACGACGGCCCCCGCGCCGGCATGCCGGACCTGGACCCCACGGCCGAAATCGGCCCGTCGTTGGAGGTAATGCTATGGCGCCATCCCGAGCAACGCTCTGCGGTATGGCTGCGCATGCCGCTGCGCGCAGCGTACTCCGTGAGCTTCGAGCGCATCGCTCATCAAGGCTGGGTATTCGCGCCGTTCGTCGAATACGTCACCCGTAATGGCACCGTCGGAGGGCCGTGGGCGATGGGACTGTCTTTTGGCCCGATATTCGCCGATGAGCAATACCATGACTATTTCTATGCGGTGCCGGCCGTGCACGCCAGCGCCACCCGACCGACCTATGAGGCCTCGGCCGGCTATGGCGGCAGCCGCATCACCTTGTCGCTGCAAAGACGCACGGGGCCGTGGTGGTTTGGCGTCTTCGCTCGCATCGATAGTCTGCACGGCGCAACGTTTCGTAACAGCCCCCTGGTGGAGACAAATAGTTATTTCGCACTGGGTTTTGCGATCTCGCGGGTCCTGGCGGTGTCGAAAAAAACCGTCGCCGTCATTCCTGACTGAGATCGGCCGCCTCGCAGGCACGAGCACGACTGCCGCGCATGAAGTACCTCATGCGCACGGAGCGGTTGCCGTTGGCTTGGCTGAGGGTGAGGTTCATTTCGCCGTTATAAATTTCACCGCGATAAGTGATCTTGCCCGTGCCCTCCATGACCGCCTTATCATCGCTGCACTGCAGTCGCCAACTGACATCGTCGCCGTCTATCGCTTTGTCGACGATACGGCAATTCATCCTTGAATCCGTGGTCGTGGGAATCAGGTCATCACGCGTGATGCATTTGCTGGATTTGATCGCCGGCACGGGAAAGGCGCCGCCTTCCACATGCACATTCACCAGGGTATCCCAATAGCCTTCTACGACATTTACATTGGGGCTGCTCTGCTCAGCAGCCATGGCACCGGCGGCCATGCCCAACATCCCCACCAGCACCCACAAATAACGATTCATGCCACATCTCCACGTTGCGGGCGCAAAGTTTAGCACAGCGCCGCGTCCACCCAGCGCACTTCACTGTCGATGCACCCATCGGCGTGCAAACGCAGCCAACGATAAGCCGGGGGCTGTTGGCCATCCACAGCAAAGTCGGCGCGACGAGGGGCGAATTGCACGCAAGTCGAAGGGGTGCCCATCAATTTAATGCCGTCGCGTTCGCCCTCGAACTGTTGATGGATATGACCCCACAATATGCCACGCACCCGCCCGTCGCGGCGCGCCACCTCGAACAAGGCTTCGCCGTTGGCCAATCCTATGTCGTCCAGCCAACGGCTGCCGACCGCCACCGGCGGATGATGCACGACGATCAGCACATGTGCCGCCTCCGAGCGCTGCAAGACGGCCTCGAGACGCCGCAACTCGGCGCTGGACAGCTCTCCTCCTTCCCGTTCCGTCACATGCGAATTTAACAACAGCACCTGCCAGTCACCTAAACCAACCTCAACTGGCCAGCGTACCGAGTCTGGACCTAGAATCTCGCCCATAAGCGCCGGATCGTCATGATTGCCGGGGATGCAATATACCGGCGCCTCAAACACCGCAATGGCGCGCTCGAATTGGCGATAAGCCGCCGCCGAGCCATCATGCGCGACATCGCCAGTCACCAATACGGCCGTGATATCCGCCAGTTCCCCGGCGGCGGCGGCGATCACCTGCTCCAAGGCACAGCGCGTCGCCACCCCCTTGAGCAAGACCTCAGGATTGGCGCACAAATGCGTGTCAGTCAATTGCAGCAAAGTGATGGGGAAGGCGGACATAGGCTGGCTGGTCTGTTGCGCCTTAGAGGCAATGAGCGCTATGGTAAACATACTTCATCGAGACGGCATTAGACCATGTTTATCAAAACATTAACACTCACTGAGCCACTCTACGAATACCTCATCAAAGTCTCGCTGCGCGAATCCGACGTACTGCGCCGCTTGCGCGAGGAAACCATGCTGCATCCCATGGCGCGCATGCAAGTCGCGCCGGAGCAAGGCCAGTTCATGGCGTTGTTGGTGGAACTGCTGGGCGCGCGGCGCGTCATCGAGATCGGCACCTACACCGGCTACAGCGCGCTGTGTATGGCCGCCGCTCTGCCCGCGGAGGGCCACCTGGTGGCGTGCGATATCAATGCCGAATGGACCGCCATCGGGCAACGTTATTGGCGTGAGGCGGGTGTAACAGACAAGATTCAGCTACGCCTGGCACCGGCTGTCGAGACGCTGGCTGAGTTACTTTCCCTAAAGGAGGCCGGCACGTTTGACTTCGCCTTCATCGATGCCGACAAGGTCAACTACAATCACTACTACGAACATTGCCTGAAATTATTGCGTCCCGGCGGACTCATCGCCATCGACAATGTGTTGTGGAGTGGACGGGTGATCGATCCCTTGGACCAAGATCCCGATACCCTTGCCATACATGCTCTGAATACCAAACTGCGCGATGACGAGCGCGTGAGCCTCAGCATGCTACCCATCAGCGATGGGCTCACGCTGGCGCGCAAACGCTAATCATATTTAATCGAAGCAGATTTCGACGAAAAATTCCCCCGCCTCCGTGCTGAAAGGCAAAAGAATACGTGGCCCTTTGGTTTTGTGAGTAATGACATGCCCCTTGCCCGAGACCACCACGGGTGTGGCCATGCCGAAGTCGTAGCCACGCTCACCAAGGATGCGTTTAGCGCCGCCTGTCACCATATTGGTGATTTCGCCTACCAAGTCGGTCACCGTCTCGTTGATCTCACTCACATCTTCGCCCAGCATACGATTGGCGATGTCACAGATGGCCGGCGCAGTGAAACTCACTGCCAAAGATCCCTTGGTCTTCTCTCCGGCCATGCCGATGATACCCGTGACATCCCCGCACGCCACGTCATCACCCTTGATTATGGGTCTACCCGGCTTGGCATCTATTTGGGCCATCGTGGACAGCACGTCCAAAATGGACTCGAGAAAGGGATTGATGAAGTCAGCTTTCATTATCGTTCCTGTCAGCTAATCCCCGAACATACAAATAAGGCATCGTCGGATTTATCGACCAAACAGGAGCAACACTTTACCCCGCTCACCCCACTTTTTTTAGACTAATAAGGCGGGGACTAGCCAAGTTGGGCTAGCTATGCAGTGTGAGCTAAAGATTCACCGACTGAAAAATAAAAAAACCAGGGCCGCGGCAGGTGTGGGAAGGTACACCCGGATTCGCTGCGGCCCTGGCGAGGGGGGAGATATCAGTGAAATACCTTGGGCGGTAATGACTTAGCCTGTTCCACCCATTCTTCCACCATGCGCACGCTGGGCACTTGCCGCACCAGACGCTTTTGTTCATTGCACACGGCCATGGCCTTGGCCAAATTTTCGGCATTGCGTTGCGCCAACTCACGCACCGTATCGACCCCGGCCGCCTCCAACAACTCAGCATATTGGCCCGCCACACCCTTGATACGGAACAAATCGCACATGTTGACCCACTTCAGAATCGCAGTTTCAGTGATGCCGGTCTTCATGGCCAGCTCCTGACGGCCCCGACGATCGGAACCCGCAGTCAGCAACTTATCGGTGCTGTTAATACCCATCTCAACCAGTGCCTGCGCGTAACGCGGCCCAATACCTTCCACTTGCTTGATTGTTTTC
This sequence comes from uncultured Chromatiaceae bacterium, assembly GCA_945787555.1. Lineage (GTDB taxonomy): Bacteria > Pseudomonadota > Gammaproteobacteria > DRLM01 > DRLM01 > CALZJG01. Next base: position 7,192 of record CALZJG010000070.1, read on the forward strand.
GCCATCTTTCTCTCTCCATATTTACTTGGTGCATGAACGCACTGGAAGTACTTCAACAAATAATCACTACCTGCCGTACATGGCTCTACCGAGCATACTCATCCCTGCATCCAACAGTCCTGCCGCTTCTCGTTGCATCGACAAGCCCGATACTCGGCTATCACGTAATGCACTTATCAGCGTCGGCAATATCGACTTGAGTGCATTTCCGACAAGATCATTTTCCATGTTGAGTTTAGCCGCCACCGCCGGGGCATCGATACTATCCAACAACTCTCTCCCAGCCTGATCCTCTTCTTGGTTGCTCATCACGGTCATGAGTTGCTGCACGGCCTCACTCAAAAGACTTTGCGCCTTATTGGCGCTGAATCCCATGCGCATCAACTGCGCAATCAAAGCAGGAGCTTGGCGACCTAACAAGGTTTGCACAATGTTCATCTCTCACTCCTCGACGTTCTCTGCTCAGGAAATGGATGAAATCATCTTGTGCATAAAACTAGGCGCTATAGCATCACAGCGCAATAGCGTTAAGCCCGCTTTTACATTGGTTTGCAATCAAACTTGAGTGCAAGATGAAAGCGAGGCCTCAGGCGAGAATGAAAGGTAAAATAGTGTTAAGAAGGCTAAAGAGAGTTGATCTTGTGACGCCTAGCCATGCGCCTTATTCGCCACCTTATCGCGCAAATAAACGGGTAACGCAGCGTGTGCCCTGACACCAATGCCGCGCCGCAACATTGCCGCGCCCAAGTTCGCGACATCACGCGCCCTCGGGAAACATTCGGTGTAGACATGTGATACTCGCTGAGCACACTGTTGCATGATCAATGCTTGATACGCACTCCACCCACTGCCCGCGCCGCACCATAGACCCTCATGCGGCAGCGGCAGCTGCGCGGGTGAACACACGCATTCCGCATCAGCCAGGCGCATCACGCCCTCATTGCCATCAAATACACAAGATGCCCAATACACTTCGCTCATGCGTGCATCAATGGCGGCTAAAACGCGTTGCGCGCCGTGTTCGCGATACACACCTTGGGCCAAGGCAAGCAATGAGGAGACCGGCGCGACAGGCAATTCAACGCCGTAGGCGATGCCCTGCACGACACTGGTGGCAATACGCACGCCGGTAAAGGCGCCCGGGCCGCGTCCGTAGGCGATGCCGTCCAACGCGGTGAGGGCAATGTCGGCCTCCAGCAACAAAGCATCCATCATGGGAAGGATCAACTGCGCGTGCTGGCGTGGCGCGACCTCGTATCGCTCACTCACCTCGCCATCCACATATAAAGCCGCCGAACACGCTTCGGTGGACGTCTCCAAGGCCAACAGTTTCACGATGCGACCCTTTCGTCCTTAGCTCGCGTCGTGGTGACGGCGAGAAATTTTTCCACGCGCGAGAGATCGCGCGTGCGCGCCATAGGCGGCAGACTGCTCAGAAAGGCCTTGCCATAACTCTTGGTTAACAAACGCGGATCACACAACATCAACACGCCGCGATCGTGGACATCGCGTATCAAGCGGCCTACGCCCTGCTTGAGCGCAATGACGGCGCGTGGCAATTGATAATTGCGGAACGGCTCCTTACCGCGCGCGCGCATCGAGGCCATGCGCGCCTGCAATACCGGGTCGCCGGGTGAGGCAAAGGGCAATTTGTCGATCACCACCAACGACAGCGCCTCACCGCGCACATCCACACCTTCCCAAAAACTTCCCGCGCCCAACAACACCGCGTTACCCGCCGCACGAAAACGCGCCAATAGCTCTGAGCGCGGGGCCTCGCCTTGGATCATTAACGGGTAGGGCAACACATCTTGGAGCAACGCCGCCGCCTCGTTCAACGCGCGATGACTGGTGAAAAGCAAAAAGGCGCGGCCGCCGCTAGCGGCAAGCAAAGGCAACGCCGCATCGACCACGCTGCGGGTATAGCGCGCATCGTCCGGCAGCGGCAGTCCCTCAGGTGCATACAAGACGGCGTTATGCCGGTAATCGAAGGGGCTGTCCCATTGTGCGGTGCTCACATCGTGCAGACCCAGACCCTGGCAAAAATGCTCGAAACTCTCCCCCACTGCGAGCGTCGCGGAGGTAAATATCCATGCCGCCTTGAAGCGTTCCTGATGGGTGCTAAATGTCGTACCCACTTCGAGGGGTGTGAGATGCAGCGCGAAGCTGTGGCTGTAGGTCTCGAACCATTGCACATAATCGTCATTCTCTTGCTCCAACAATAGAGCCATGCGTTCACGCAACGTCACCGCGCGCTTCCAGCAATTCTCCAACCCTTTGCCGCGCACCGCCGCCAGCTCCAAGCGCGTGATGAGCACATCGAGACTGTCGCGCAGACGACTCATAGTGCCTTGCACTTTCGGTTGCGAGGAGACAACGTGCCACGGCGCGCGTCGCAGCCCAGCACCAAAGGCAAGACGCGCATCGCGCACCGCGTATTCCAAGGCATGGGCCGCCTCGCCGATGTGATCCATGTCACCGGCTTCGCGCAATTGTTCGTTGACGCTGTCGCGTGCCAGTTCCATCACTTGACGACTGGAAAGCGTGATGCCGAAAAATTGTGCGGCGATCTCCGGCAACTGATGTGCCTCGTCGATGACGAAGGCCTCGACACTGGGCAGCAACTCACCGAAACCCTCTTCCTTGAGCACCATGTCGGCGAATAACAAATAATGATTCACCACCACGATTTCCGCCTCTTGTGCCTTGCGGCGCGCCTTGACTACATGGCATTCAGCAAACTGCGGGCATTCTTGGCCCAAACAGTTGTCGGCGGTAGAGGTCACCAGCGGCCAGATGGCCGCCCTCTCCGACAATGTTCCTAACTCGGCGATATCACCGCTGTGCGTGCGGCGCGACCAACTGCTGACAGCGCGCAATTCATCGACCTGCTCACGGGTGGTGAAACGGCCTTCCGCCTCGGCAAGCGCAAGCCGATGCACGCATAAATAATTGGCGCGCCCCTTCAGCAAAGCGACTCGGATAGGCATAGCCAAAGCCTCGCGCACCACCGGCAGATCGCGATGAAACAATTGGTCTTGCAGATTCTTGGTGCCGCTGGAGACGATGACTTTCTTGCCCGACAACAATGCCGGCACCAGATAGGCGTAAGTCTTGCCAGTGCCGGTGCCGGCCTCGCACACCAGCGTGCCATACGCCTCTATGGCCGTGGCCACCGCCTCGGCCATGGCCTGTTGTGCGGCGCGCGGCGCGTAGCCGGACACGTGATCGACAAAGGGGCCGTGCGGACCCAGCAGTTCGGCGGGTGTGTGCATGAATAAATAAGTGCTGCTCTAGTGCAATAGCGTCCAAGTATAACTGCAACCCAGCCACATGCCGTGCCTTGCCGTCATTGCGCCGTGATAATTACCGATTGCGGGCGACTACTCAGCGCCGCGCCTGGTTGTCCCACACTTCGTCTTCAAGGCCGTTGTCACGGGTCCAGATCAAGCGGGCGATGACTTTGAATTTGGCGACGGAAATCAAACCTCGCTTGGCACGCTTGCTGCCGCTGTTCTCATCCACCGCCTCCTGGACACCGGCGCGCTCGGCCTCGTAGATCTCATAGGGTTCATATTCCTGGTCCATCAACACCAGCATTACGCTGTCCCAATCCTGCTCGGTTTTGAGCTGGCCGATGCGTTGGCCGGACTTGCCCTCATCGAAAATTGTGCGGCCCTTTATTTGGATGCGCTTGCCTTCCCAACGCCCGTGACCAATGGCGTCATAGCCGCCGGTACCGGACGGCGCGGCGTCCAACTCCAACAAACGAATGACGTCGTGCACGGCCAGCTCGGCGCTGATGCCGGGCAGGGGCTTGCCCATGGCATCACGATAATCTTTGGCGAGACGGCGTGCTTCGCTCATCAGTTTATCGACTTTGTAGAGTCCCATGCAGGGGCTGCCTCCCTTCCATGCCTACAGCGACATGGTGATAGCAATTTCTCATGCCTGAAGCGGCATTTAGCGCCCCGCCGCCAAGGCGTGTGCGCGGCGCCGCGCCTCGGCGGCGCCGGTCTGATCACCCCCGGCATCACGCGCTCGGGCGATCAGGGTCCAATTCTGCGCCTGCAGCAGCAAGTCCTTACCCGCCAACGCGTTGGACTTGGCGGCCAAACTGGCCGCGTTGTTCCATTGCCCTTGCTCCAAGCGCAAAGCGGCCAAACGGTGCCATAACATCGCATTGCCAGGCTCCAGGCGCAAGGCCCGTTCCAGCGTGGCGGCCGCCGCCTCGGGACGACCGGCACGCACGGCGCTGTCGGCATCGCCCAGCAATGCCACCACGGCGGCGTTGCGACTGGGCTCGCTGGGCACCTCACCGGGCGCGCTGAACGGCGCAGGCGTCTGGGGTGCCGGCAGTGAGAGTGTGTCCTCAGGCGCTCGCCGCACAGGCGCGGCCTCGGGGGCTTCCCCGCCGCGCAACGCCGGCAGAGGGGCTGAGGACGGCGCCTGTGTTGTAGTCTGTCCGGGCGACTCGTCGTCAAAGGTGGGCGGCAAGATCGAACAGCCGCTCAGCAGCAACACCAGCGCGGCCGTGGTGACGCGTAACCAGGTCATTGAAACACTCCTTTAAACCAATCGAAGGAACGGCGCAGCGGGCCGTTGTCTGCTTCAGCGCAAGGCGCCAATTGTTGCGGCGCCGAGCCTTCCATAAAGGGTAACTCAAGTGCGCCCTCGCAGCGCGGCCCAGCGCGCAGTCCGCTCGCAGGCTGCACCCACACTCGCTCGACGCCTGGTGGCGGGAGCGGATCCAGCGGCAGACTATCCAACCCCACGAACACATCCGCCCAGACTTGCATGGCACCGGCGGCACCGGTCAAGCCAGCGACTTGGTTGTCGTCGCGGCCCACCCAGACCACCGCCACCCGGTCGCCGCTGTAGCCGGCAAACCAGCTGTCGCGCAAATCATCGGTGGTGCCGGTCTTGCCGGCGATCCGTAAGGCGGGGGAAAGACGCCGTTGCAAGGACTCTCCGGTTCCCGCGCGCACCACTTCCTGCAAGGCGGCGGTGGTCAAATAGGCGGCTTGCGGCGCCACGGCTTGTTGCACATTGAGTGCATAGCGACGCAGTGGCTCGCCGGCCGGGCCCACCACTTCGCGGATCGCGCTGAGCGGGGTGTAGAAACCACCGCCGGCGAGGGTGTGATACATGCTCGTAACTTCCAAGGGTGTAAGCGACATGGCGCCCAACAACATCGAAGGATAGGGTGCGATAGCGCGTTCGATACCCAAGTCACGCACCGTGTCCAATACTTGGTCGACGCCTAGTTCCATACCTAAGCGCACCGTCGCGGCGTTATAGGAATGCGCCAAGGCCCTCATCAGCGGCACCCTGCCGTGAAACTGCTTGTCATAATTGGCCGGCTGCCAGGGACCGCGGTGACGATCCTGTACGCTGATGGCGCTGTCATCGATCTGAGTCAATAACGTATAGCGATCTGGATGCTGCAAGGCGGTGAGATACACCGCCGGTTTGATGAGCGAACCGATTTGCCGTTCGGCGTCCAGGGCACGATTGTAGCCGGCGAAATGCGCCTCGCGCCCGCCCACCACCGCCTGCACTTCAGCGCCCAACACGCTGCTGACGATCACTGCGCCTTCCAGTTCCGCAACGTCGCCTGCGCGCTCCAATTCGGTCAAACGGCGATTCAATGCTTCCTCGGCGGCACGCTGCACCAGCGGATCGAGCGTAGTGAAAATGCGTAAGCCTTCCGAGGTGAGATCTTCCTCACGATAATCGCGCCGCAGTTGGCGCCGCACCAAGTCCAGAAACGCCGGATGCACTGACACGCCGCTGCGCGGTTTGGGGGTGACGCCCAAGGGTGCGCGCCGCGCCGCCTCGGCCTGTGCGCTTGTGATAAGGCCCTCGCGCAGCATGACATCCACCACCACATTACGTCGCGCCAGCGCCCGTTCGGGATGACGACGGGGGTCATAATATGACGGCCCTTTGACCACACCGATAAGTAACGCCAAGTGCGGCACGCTCAACTCTTGCAAGGGTTCTTCGAAATAGAATTCGCTGGCCAAGCCGAAACCATGGATAGCGCGCCGTCCATCCTGACCCAAATAGATTTCGTTGCTGTAAGCCTGCAGTATCTCGTCCTTGTCATAGTGCAGTTCCAACAACAGTGCCATCAGCGCTTCGTTGACCTTACGGCCCAGGGTGCGTTCGTTACTGAGAAAAAAATTCTTCACCAATTGCTGGGTGAGCGTGCTGCCGCCCTGCACCACTTCTCCGACACGCACATTGGTGACGAAGGCGCGCAATATGGCCCGCAGGTCGATCCCGAAATGGCTCTGAAAATTCTGATCCTCGACCGCCATCAGGCCGGTGCGCAGCAGCAGCGGCAGCTGTTCGGCTTGCACCAGGACGCGGTCCTCATGATGAGCGGGATAGATTCGGCCGATCAACGCCGGATCGAGCCGCAACAACTGCGGCGCCGGGCCATCGTCCAAACTTTGCAGGGTGGCAACGCGACCTTGCTCGAAACCGATACGCAGCGCGCGCAAGGTCTCCTTACCGTCCCAGAAATCGAAGGAACGCGTCACGACATCGTAACTCGCACCATGGCGCGCGTAACTCCCGGGGCGGCGGCGCGCGTCCAGGGTGCGATAGTCCAACAACTGCAATTCACGCTCGAACTGCGCCGGCCTGAGCGGCTGGCCCACGAAGATCTCCAGCGGCCGCGCATACACTTGCGCCGGCAAGGCCCAGCGCTTGCCCTCGAATTGATGGCGGATGGTGAGATCGAGATAGACGAGGTAGCCCGCGATCAAAACCATGGCCATCAACGCGACGCGCCACAGCAAGCCGCGCCACATGGCACGATGTTGGGACGGACGGCGGGAGCGTTTCGGCATGCGTATCAGTACGGAAGCTAATTGGAGTGCTGCGGGCAGGGACGACTGGCAGCGCAAGGACCGCGATTATACACAAGCCTGACTCGATGGTGGCGAGTTTTTGACAGTCCCTGGTACTCACCGGCTATTAGGGGCCGCTCCTGTTTGCCATAATGGGGCCAACTCAGCGTGGATGTACCCACATCATGGCCGCGACCCCGTCGAGCCGCTTGATCACCGCCTTGCAGAACCCAGGCTTGTATGACCATCCGGTTCAGCATTTCAAAGTAGTGGAGACCCACATTTCTTGGGTGCTGCTCACCGGCCCCTACGCCTATAAAATTAAAAAGCCGGTCAATCTAGGTTTTCTCGATTTCACCACCTTAGAGCAACGCCGGCATTATTGTGCCGAGGAAGTGCGCCTCAATCGGCGTATGGCCCCGGACACTTATCTCGACGTTATCAAGATCACCGGCAGCGCCACCCAACCTCGTCTCGGCGCCGAGGGTCCGGCGCTTGAATATGCCGTGCGCATGCGCGAATTTCCGCAGCAAGCGCAGCTGGATCGCGCGTTGGCGAGCGGCGCCGTGCAACTCAGCCACTGGGACAACTTCGCCGCACGCCTGGCGACATTTCATAGCGAATGCGCGGTCGCCGCTGCGGACAGCGTCTATGGCAGCGCGGAGGCCGTGTGGACACCCCAGGCGGAGAATTTTCTGCAGATCGAACCGCATCTCGACGATCCGGTCGATGTCGCGCGACTGGCGCAATTGCACGAGTGGAGCGAAAAACACCATCAACAACTCCAAGCCACCCTCGCCGCACGTCGTCGCGACGGCTGGATACGCGAGTGCCACGGCGATTTGCACCTAGCCAATCTCGCCTTGGTTGACGATGAAGTGATCGCCTTCGACGGTATCGAATTCAACGCGAATCTGCGCTGGATAGACGTCATGAGTGACGTGGCTTTTCTCACCATGGACCTCTACAACCACAACCGTCCGGCGCTGGCGCATCGTTTTCTAAATCTTTACCTACAACACAGCGGCGATTACGCCGGCGTGGCGGTGTTGCGCTTTTATCAAGTCTATCGTGCCTTGGTGCGCGCCAAGGTGGCCTGCCTGCGCCTGGCACAAACCTCAGGCGAGGCATCGAAGGTTGACACCCGTCAACGCGCAGCATTGCAACAGCAATGTCGTGATTACTTGCAGCTCGCGCAGCGTTGCGCACGCGGCGTACCTACGCCGCTTATCATCACTCACGGCGTCTCCGGTTCCGGCAAGACCGTGCTCACCGACTCGCTGTTGGAAACCAGCGGCGCAGTGCGGGTGCGTTCTGACGTGGAGCGCAAACGGCTATTCGGCATGAGCGCCAACACCCGCAGCGGCTCAAGCGTGATGAACGGACTCTATACGCCTGAAGCAACCGAAAATACCTATCAGGAATTGGCGCGCCTCGCCCGTCTCGTTATCACAGGGAGCTATCCGGTCATCGTCGACGCCACCTTCCTCAAGCGCGATCAACGCCGCCACTTTCGCGCCTTGGCGGAAAACCTCAAGGTGCCGTTCGTGATTCTCGATTGCCATGCGCCGGCTGCGGTCTTGCGCCAGCGCATCACACAACGCCAGCGTGAACAGAACGACGCCTCCGAGGCCAGCGTGCGTGTCCTCGAACATCAACTCGCCGAACAAGAACCCTTGCTGCCGGAGGAAGCGGCGCGCGTGCTCAGCATCCGCACCGCGTCCTCTCCCTAGCGGACCATGAGCGACTACATGTCTTACCCCTCGCACCCCGAACTGGCGGTGGGCGCTCTGGTCATCCACGCAGGATGCGTATTGCTGGTCAAACGCGCGACGCCACCCGCACAACACGAATGGGCCTTGCCAGGCGGACGGGTGAAACTGGGGGAAACGCTGCAAGCGGCGGCGGAGCGGGAAATACGCGAAGAAACCGGCTTGATCATTCGCGCCGGCGACACCGTTCACAGTTTCGAACTCATCGAGCACGACGCAGCAGGTCGGGTACGTTTTCATTACCTCATCGTCGATGTGCGCGGACACTATGTAGGCGGCGAACTGCGCACGGGCGATGATGCGCAAGCGGCGTGCTGGGTGGCGACACAAGAACTCGCCGATTGGCCGCTCAACACCGACACCCACGCCTTGCTGCTACGTGAACGGATTTTGGAACCTGGCAGTTAATCAACGGTACGCAACGGCATCTTTCCAATGCACAGGAGTGGGGTGTGTTAGAAAGATGATACTCAAAGCTTTCCTTCCCCAGCCTAATCCTGCCTGTGGGTAGGAAGTTGACTAATACAATTGCTGCTGAAAGATGCGGTGGGCGGGCCAAACAGTCACCCTCGCCGTGCGCGAAGCGAATTCAGCGTCTACACTAGAAGTCTCAGGCCGCTCCACCCGGTACAGGAGAAAGCCATGAATACCGTCTCCGACAAACGCTCGCGCCACAACAGAGCCTTCTTGGCCGGTACTACTCCGCTGCTACACGAAACGAAAATCGAATGCCCGTACTGCGGTGAGCATTACACCACGGTGGTGGATGGTTCGGCCGGTGACCAAGAGTATTTCGAGGATTGCGAGATCTGCTGCCGACCCATCGTAGTCCGCACCCACGTGGATTTCGAGGGCAATCTATTGCTACTCAGCGTGGCGCGGGAAGATGATTGAGGCAACACAGCGCCCGCCGCCCTTAGGCGGCTTCTAACAGCCCTTCTGCCAAGGCATCAAGATCGGCACGACTATCCAGTATGCTGTTGAACGACTCTTCCACATCGTCGACCCTCAAACCCAAATAGTCCAGCCCCTCATCGGGCAGTGCATCGTCCCCAGCATCACCCAAATCCACGCGTTCCAACAGACGATCGGCGACCATCACCAAGTGCACATACTCGGCGTGCTGGCCTTGATACGTCGGGTTGTGGTGTTGATGCACCGCGGTGAGCACTTCCGCCGGCATGCTCCATTTGCGTAACAACCACACACCGGTGTGAGTATGGTCGGCGCCCAGCATTTTGTTTTCCACTACCACAGACGGCAGGTTCTTGGTACTGTCGATGGCGCGATTCAAGGCCAACAAGTCGGAGGGAAACAAGTGTCCCAACATCAGCAGACCGATGTTATGCAACAGCCCCGTGAGATAGGCCATGCCTAGCCCAACTTGACGCTCGGCGGGCATGCGAGCGGCCAAATCCTGCGCCAGCGCGGCCGTATAGACGGCATGCACCCACACCGCTTGCCGACCGACCGGCCCTTCGGCGGGACCACGGAATGCCTTGCCGGCGGAAGCGCCGAAAGCCAGATCCATGGCACGCTCGACACCCAACACCCGGCTGATGGCGTCGCGTATGGAATCGATTTTGCCGCGATAACCGAAAAACGGCGACGCGGCATAACGCACAATTTGGCCCGCCAGACCTGGATCCAGCTCGACGATGGCCGCCAAGTCATTCGCGCTGGGCTCGCTGCCCAACTGCAGAATCTTGTGGGCCAATTCCGGCATGGCAGGAAATTCATTGAGGCGATCAATCTCGGCGCGAAGATTATGAATCATCTTTCGACTCCCACAGATCCTCTCCCCATACGACTACTAGCTATATCGTTCGAAAGAGTGATTCCCTGAGAGTGACCATAGTTAACTAACACTTACCTACAGTTAGCTGACGCTGACCTGCGGTTACTCGTAGCCGACCAATTCCACATATCCCGTCCCTGAAAGTGACCGTGCGCCGCGCCGACCCCGCACCGTCACCGCGCCTTCCCAATAGCGGAAGCTGAGATTAAGTTCCTGATCAGCAAGCGCCGGTGTGAGTTCCAACTCCAACCCGAGTTCCTCGACCACCACGCGCCACCGCGCGGGATAACGCGCCCTGCTGCGCGGACTCCGCCAATGGTCCAGCACCTGCCACTGCACCTGCTCAGCCGACACTGACAAGACTCCCCCATCGCCGTCCACCAACACGCCACGACTCTGCGGGTCGACACCCCCATCGCGACCCCGCAGTTGGTAGTACATTAGCTCGCTACCATCGTCCAAATGCAGCGCCGCCCAATCCCAGCCCACTTGATCCTTGTCCAAGGCGGAGGTGGACCATTCGCGATCCATCCAGCTGAGGCCGCGCACGGTGAACGTTTGCTGCCCCACGCGCACCACGCCTGCAGTGTCCAAACGCGTCATGGAGTAGTAGTACGAGGCGTTGCCCGCTGCCGCGCTTTTCTGGCTCAGGCCGCCATCGCCTTGCAGCACCAGCGGCTTGGTGAGACGCAACTCGAGTTCGATGGCGACCTCGCCCGCATGCGCCTGCAACCGCGTCAAGCTATGCGGATCGCCTTCGGCGTGCCAATCTTCCAACCATACTGCGTAGGGTTCCGCTTGCGCGCCGGCCAGCCCCAAAGCAGTACGACTGGTGCGCTCAGCGGCATGAAAATCTTCTCCCGCGATATCGCTGAGCGTGAAGTGCGCCAGATAAACATCACGCACTGCCCACGCCGAGGCGCCGACCTGGGCCTCGGGCGTCACTGCGAAACGAAAAAACGTCAGTTGATAACCGAAACGCCGCCCGTCGATGGTTTCTAGATTGCCGGTGTAGTACCACCATTCCTGACGAAAATCGGGGTGCGGACCGTGATCGGCGGGAAACTCGAAAGCCCGCGGACCTAACGCGCGTGTAAAACCCGTCGCGTCGCCGCTCATCACCGCCGTCACGGCCGCCGACCCGGCAGGCTTGGGCGGCGCAACTTCTCGCCATGCCCACACGGCGTACAACAACCCGAGCAACGCAACCAAGACGACTAGCCAAGTCAGCCGCGCACGGCGCATCTCATTCGCCCCGCAAGGCCGCGGCGGGCACGGCGCGCGCCATGCGCCAGGCCGGCCACAGTCCGGCGCAAAGCGCCGCCGTTACGCTCAAGGCCAGCGCCTGCCCAACGAGGATCGGTTCGGCGACGAAGCTCATGGTCCAGCCGAAACCACGCGGCTGAATCACGTGCACCATCACCAGCGCCAAGACCCAACCCAGCGGCACTGCCAACACCCCCGCCGCCAAGCCTAAGCAAAGACTCTCCCCTGTCACCACCGCGCCCACTTGCCCCGCCGTGAAACCCAGCGCCCGCCACACACCCACCTCGCGGCCGCGCTCCAATTGCAGCGCCGCTAGAGCACCCACCACACCGACGCCAGCGATCAGCACCGCCAACAAACGCAGGACATCCGTGACCACGAAAGTGCGATCGAATACTTGCATAGCGGCCGCGCGCAATTCACGATTGGAGCGCAGTACTACCTCGTGCACAGCGCCGACCCGGTCGCGCAATTCCGCCATAGTGGCGGCGACTTCCGCACCCTCTTCCAAATACAAACCCACCGAAGCAACCACGCGATCGCGCCAATAGCGATCATAAGTGGCGCGATGCAGCGCCACCACGCCCTGATCGGAGCCGTAGTCGTAATACACCCCGGCAACGGCGAATTCGCGCACGCCGGCATCGCTGCGCAAACGCAGGGTGTCGCCCACGCCCACGCGCTGGCGGAAAGCGTAGGATTCCGAGACCAGCGCGGCGCCCGCCTCGACGAAGGCCTGCCAGGCTTGCGTCGGGTCGCCGTGCTTGTAGCGAAAACCGGTGCGGCTCGCGGGGGCCGGATCCAAGACCCACACCTCGGTGCGCGAATTGGCCTCTTGAATCTGGATGCGCCGCCCGGTGCTCACCGCCACCACTGACGGTGCAGCGCGCAATTCGGTGATGAGTTCAGGCGGCAAGCCCGCGCCCGCGGTAGCGGCGACATAGACATCGGCGCGCAGTATGTGCTGCAACCAACCGTCCACGGTATGCCGAAAACTGCCTATCATCAGCCCCACGCCCAGGGTCGCGGACACCGCCACCGCCAGCGCCGCCACCGCCACCCCGGTGCGGCTGAGATGAGTCGTCACACCGCGCGTCGCCATGCGGCCGGCATAGCCGCCGAACACACTCGCGATGGGTCGCAGCAAGGCCATCAACCCCACCGTAGCAGCCGGCACCAACCAGGCGTAGCCGGCCACCATAGCCAGCACACCGACCAAGGCCGGCCACAAAACCTGCCCCGGCGCCACCAAGCTCACGCCGCCCACACCGATCACGCCGGCACCGACCAACAAGCGCTGCGGCAGGCGGGCGCGGCGAGTCGTTTCCAAGCTCGAGGCACGCAGCGCGCGCGGCACCGAGGCGGCCGCTTCCCAGGCCGGCCGCAAGCTCGCCACCACGGCGGCGCCGATACCCAGCACGGCGCTTTTGAGCAATGTCTGAGGTTCCAACGCCACACGGCTCACGGTGAGGCTAAAATACAGATCATTGATGGTGTTCACCACGGCTTGCAACAGCCCTTGTCCCAATAACGCGCCCAACAACCATCCCAACACCAGCCCCAGCGTCGCCACGACGCAGCTTTCCAACACCAACCACAAGTAGATTTCCCCTCGTGTCACTCCCAAGGCGCGCAACGTGCCGATGGCGGGACGGCGTTGCACCACGGAAAACGCCGCGGCGTTGTAGATGAGGAACATCCCCACCAGCAGCGCCAATAAGCTCATCGCTTGTAAATTAAAGCGCAACGCATCGGTCATGTGAGTGAGGCTCTGCGTGACCGCCGTGGCGGGTAGCAATACGGCATCATGAGGCAACAAGGCGCGTAGCTGCGCGGCCATGGCCTCGCCGGCCGGGCCGATAGGCAAAGCCACATCGATGCGACTCAAAGTCCCGCTGCGGCCAAGCAGGTTCTGCGCGCCGGCGATGTCCATCACCATGACATCGGTCAGACCTTGTGCAGTCAATTCGTCGGACGCTAGGGTGCCCACCAGGATCACGGCTCGCTGCTGGCCGGCGACGCGTACCGATAGCGTCGCACCGACGTGCAGATCGAGGCGCGCAGCCGTGTCCGAGGTCAGCATCATCGCCCCCGGCTCGGTGAGCAGGCCAGACAAGCTATCCTCGCCGCCGCCCGTCGCATAGGGGCGGAACGCCCCCTCGGCGAAAGGATCCACGCCCAGCACCTGCAGCGTGATGTCAGCACGCTCGGCCGGACGTACTTCGCCAGTTACGATGGGCGCACTGTCGCGCAAGCCCACATCCAAACGCAGCCGTGCATAGACTTGTTCCGACAATCCCGCGGGGCCACCCAGCACTTGATGCGTGGCGCGGCCCGTCAATACTTGCGACGACCATTCGAAGGAACGCAAGGCGCCAGAGACTGCTAAATCGATGGCCACCACCACCGCCACGCCCAAGGCCACCCCTAGCAAGGTCAACGCGAGTTGCCAAGGGTGAGCCGTGAGATGACGCCACGAAGCGCGCCACAGTAAACGCGTCACGAGACGGCCTCGCTCACCTTGCTGTCGCGTAGCGCCAGTACGCGATCGGCACGCGCCGCCAACTCCGCGCTGTGAGTGACCATCAATACCGTCAATCCCGCCTCACACACCTGACGTTGAAAAAATGCCATTACCTCAGCCCCGGTTTCCGTATCGAGATTGCCGGTGGGCTCATCGGCGAGCAGCAAGGCCGGGCGATGCACCAAAGCGCGCGCGATGGCCACCCGTTGTTGCTCCCCCCCCGATAGCACATCAGGATAGCTGTTTATGCGCGACGCCAAACCCAGTTCCGTCAATACACCAAGAGCGCGCTGTGTCGCGTCGACGTCCGCCGCGCGATTCAATGCCAGAGGCAACAATAAATTGTCGAGCACCGTGAGAGTGGGCAGCAGATTGAAGAACTGAAAGACGAAGCCGATATGGCGACGTCGAAACAAAGTGCGTTCGCGCTCGGACAAGCCGGTAAGTTCGCGACCATCGATGATGATACGACCGGCATCGGGCACTTCGATGCCGCTGAGCAAATTAAGCAGTGTCGATTTACCCGAGCCGCTACGCCCTACTAAGGCCACGAATTCGCCGCGGCGCAATTGCAGTGAGATACCGTCGATGACGGCATGACTACGCACGCCCTCACGGAAATGTTTGACCAAACCTTCCACCAGCACATGGGGCGCTGCTTGCATCGCTACTCTCCGGCCGTCTCGGGCGCGAATAGTATGGCATAGCCTGAGCGGGCGTCCCGCTACTTCGCGGCTAAGCGGAATTCTTCAAGCGCCTGTTGAAAACCCCGATCTAGGGATGCAGCGCAAGGCGGAAGTTGCCGGTAAAGCGCAGCATACAGGCAGTATGCGCGTATCTTGAGGTCACTTTGAACGCCGCGATGCGTCCTTCAGCGAGAGCTTGAAAGATTCTAAGCCGCATAATCCTTCAAACGTATGGGTCTGCGCCGGGCACCCCAGCCGCCGGGCGGTCCGTCGAACACGCCAGCCACGGTGGCGCCGCAATGGCCGCAGTGACCGTCGCTGCTCAAGTGCCAAGAGGTAATCTCATACCAATCGCGGCCGATGACGCGTTGTCGACACTGTGGGCAATAGGTGCTGTCGCTCTCCTCACGATGCACGTTGCCCGTATAAGCGTAACGCACGCCGTTCTTGACGGCGATTTCACGCGCCCGCACCAGACTACTGACTGGAGTGGATGGCGTGTCCAGCATTTTCCAATCGGGGTGAAAAGCGCTGAAATGCCACGGCACATCGGTGCCGAGATTGTCCACGACCCAGCGCGTCATCGCATCGATTTCCTGCGTGCTATCGTTCTCACCCGGTATCAACAGTGTGGTGATTTCCAACCACACCGGCGTTGCGCTCTTGAGATACAGCAAGGTATCCAGCACCGGCTGCAAGTGACCGCCGCAGACCTTGTGATAGAAACGATCGGTGAAAGCCTTGAGATCGACGTTGGCGGCGTCCATGTGCCGATAGAATTCCGCCCGCGGCTCTGCGCACATGTAACCGGCCGTGACTGCCACTGATTTAATATCGAGCGCGTGACAAGCAGCCGCCACGTCCATGGCGTATTCCATGAATATCACTGGATCGTTGTAGGTGTAGGCGACGCTGCGACACCCCAGCGCTTGCGCCGCGCTCGCGATGAGTTCGGGCGGCGCTTGATCGGCCAGTACATCCATCTGCCTGGCTTTGCTCATGTCCCAATTCTGGCAAAACTTGCAGGCCAGATTGCAGCCGGCGGTGCCGAAAGAAAGAATGGGTGTGCCGGGAAGAAAATGATAGAGCGGTTTCTTCTCGATCGGATCGATACAATAACCACTGGAACGGCCATAGGTGGTGAGTACGATCTGATCATGCTCGCGCGCGCGCACGAAACACAGGCCCTGTTGACCCTCATGCAGTTTGCAATAGCGGGGGCAGACGTCGCACTGGATACGGCCGTCGTCCAGTTTGTGCCAGTATTGGGTAGGTACAACCGTGGGAAATTGTGATGGACTCATCTCACACCCCCGAATATCTCTTTATAGCAACACGCTGTTTCCAGTATAGTTCATCTATGACTCTAAGACTCTACGCATCCGAGTCAGAATAATTCAAGGGGTTGCCGCAATGGAGTCCGTACGCCAACCCGCCGTGGCGGGTACGTTTTACCCACGTAATCCGCGCGAATTGGCGCAGACGATCGATACACTGCTGGCGGGCGCGCGCAGTGATGCGCCGGCGCCTAAAGCAATCATCGCGCCCCACGCAGGTTACATTTATTCCGGAGCCGTCGCTGCCCGTGTTTATGCGCGTGTGCGCAATGGACGCGACAGCATCCATCGCGTGATACTCCTAGGCCCCTCACATCGTGTGCCTTTACGCGGTATCGCCGCCTGCTCCGCGCCCGCCTACCTCACGCCCTTAGGTGAGGTGAGCATCGATCGCGAGGCGGTAAATTCCATCGCGCCTCTCAAACAAGTCCAACTCAACGATCAGGCCCATGCCTTTGAACATTCTCTGGAAGTGCATCTCCCCTTCTTACAGCGCGTCTTGGATGAATTCACTCTGGTTCCGCTGGTGGTGGGCGAAGCCAGGCCCGAGGAAGTGCATGAGGTATTGAATGTCTTGTGGGGCGGTGCGGAAACGTTGATCGTGGTCAGTTCCGATCTGAGTCATTATCACGACTATGCCACCGCTCAACGCCTGGACCGCGCCACCTCCGAGGCCATCGTCGAACTGCTGCCCGATCGCATTCGTTACGAAGATGCCTGCGGCCGCAACCCGGTCAGCGGCCTGCTGCTCACGGCGCGCTTGCGCGGTCTGCACGCCGAACTCATCGACCTGCGCAATTCCGGCGACACCGCGGGCCCCAAGGATCATGTCGTCGGGTATGGCGCCTATGCCTTTGACTATCGCCGACCAACGGTTCAATAAACCCGCATGACTCCCCACAGTCGCTACACCGCTGAGGAACAAACCACCCTCCTGAACATTGCCCACCGCTCCATCGAGCATGGCCTGACTAACGACGCGCCCGCACCGGTGTGTCTGGTCGATCACGCGCCGACACTGCAAGCCCTACGTGCCTCATTCGTGACGCTGAAAATCGCCTATGACTTGCGCGGTTGCATTGGCACGCTGGAGGCGATTCGCCCCCTGGCCGAGGACGTGAGCCACAATGCCTATGCGGCGGCCTTTCGTGATCCACGTTTCAGCCCCTTACGAGCGAGTGAACTGGATAAGATCAGCATTAGTTTGTCCATCCTCTCGACGCCGGCGCTCCTTTCGTTCGAATCGGAGCAGGACTTGATAGAGCAACTGCGCCCGGGCGTGGACGGATTGATATTGGAAGTGAGTCGTCAGCAACGCGGGACTTTTCTTCCCGCGGTATGGGAGGCGTTGCCGAATCCGACAGCGTTCCTAAGCCAGTTGAAATTGAAGGCGGGCCTGCCGGTCGATTATTGGAGCGAGACGCTGCGCGTGTACCGTTACACCGCCGCCCACATTGGCGCCGAATGACAGGCCGTTACTTTTTCTCCACCGCCGCAACCTGGCAAACACCTCGCGAACCGGGCATGCATGTGCTGCCGTCTACCCAAATGCTGTTATCGAGCTTAACGTTGTGCAAATTGGCGCCGCTCAATTGCGCCCCGGTGAGATCCGCGTACGACAAATCAGCACCTTCCAAGCGCGCACCACTCAGATTGGCCTGGCGTAGATCTGCACCAACCAAAGTAACGGCGCGCAAGTCCGCGCCACTCAAATCGCTGACGCCGAACCCGACAAAGGCCAAGTTACCTCCTGTCAGCCTCGCCTCGCGTAAGCTCGAACCGCTCAAGCGTGCGCTATAGAGTGTCGCGCCGGTCAAGTCTGCGCCATCGAGCTGGGCGCCATCGAGTTGACAGTTAGTCCAATTGACACCCGGCCCGGCCGGCGCGCTGCATTCACGACTGGCAGGAGCCTGGGGTGGCTCGCTGATCTTGATCATGGCGAAAATGGCAATGACGGCCAATCCGGCTACCAAGAAAAAGGTTAGTTTGCCACGCCCGTGTGTTTCCGGCTCAGCGGCCCGTTTGACGCGAGTTTCCCGGTGCCCCGTCACTGCCACATTTTCGGGCTCGCGCCGATCCTCGCCGGTGCGCTGGTTGATGATTTCCTGCGACGGAGGGGCTTCTCCCGCGCGGCGATCACGGTCACGCTCATCGGCCCAACGCTGCGCGGCGGCCAGACGCTCACGCACCTTGGGATCGCTCATGTCGCCTTTCAAGACATCGGGAATCAGCTCAGGCAAGTCCTTCAGCAGCGCCCAATCTTCGCCGTCGGCGCTCATTTCGTCGGTCTCCCTGATGCGACCCAGGAGAATGCGGCGTCTGATCAGACCGGCGGGAAAGGGGCCTTTGATATCGTTGTCACGACGCACATACCAAGTTTGTTTGTCAGTCATAGCGCTAAATCTAGCGAACCGTGCTCACCAACGTCAAACTTAAACTCAAGCATCGGTCGAGGTGGGCCGCCAATAACCAGGTACGCCGCGGAGATACGGCTCATGGAAATTCCCCCGCGAACCTTGCCCACCACGCCCCCTACCTTGTCCGCCAGCCGGCCAATGCCGGGCTCCTGGCAGGTCGGACAATTGCTGCAAGCCCAGGTGCTAGAGCGTCTCGACGGCGCGCGCGTGGTGTTGGCTATCCAACGGCTGCACCCTGGATCGGCGCTATCCGGCCAACGGTCGGCGCCGACCCAGGTGGAAGCGCGTACGCCCGTCCCGCTCGCGCCCCGTCAAGCACTCACTCTGGAAGTGATCAAAGCGGGCCCGCTGCCCGAATTGCGTATTGTGGCGGGCATCGAGAACGAATCCCAGATTACCGCCGCCCAAGCTCGGCTAACGGAAGCGATGCGCAACGCCCTGCCACGGCAAGCGCCATTGGCCGAGACTTTGAATAGGCTGTTCACTCTCGGCCACCGCGATCCCGCCGCCTTGGTGCCACTCGTACAGCATGCTTTGCAACATTTACTCGCCACGCTGCCGCAGTGGCGCGAGGCGCGCAACGCGGCGGGATTGCGCACGGCCATGGCCAACAGCGGCCTGTGGTTGGAAAACAAGCTACTGACCGGCGCCAAAGACCCTGACGCTCCGCGGCTGCAACACGACCTCAAGGCCAATTTGCTGCGCTTGCTGGCGACCCTGGGCAAACAAACCGGAACTGAGGAGATGGCCCGCTTAGTGGAAACCGCACTCGCACGCGTGCAAACCCATCAAATCGCGGCACTGACCAGTGAAAGCACCGGCATACCGACTTGGACAGTGGAACTGCCGTTGAAACGTGACCAACAGGTGGACGTGTTTCACCTGCACATCTGCCGCGACGGCGGCGGCAGTGATGAGGGGTCAGGGACGCAGTGGAGCGTGTGGCTGCGCTTCGATCTCGCAGCGCTAGGGCCGGTGTGCGTCAAACTCACCTTGAGCAATAGCACCCTATCGGCGCGATGGTGGGTGGAACGCCAGGACACCATCGAGCTAGTGCAACGGTATTTGCCCATGTTGGCGGATCACTTCACGCAAGCCGGATTGAGCGTGGGGTCGATGCGCTGTCAACAGGGTGACGCCCCGCCACCGCCCGCGCCGACAACGCAAACCGTCGTGGACATACGCGCATGAGCGATCATAAGGCCCAAACCCCACGCGCAGTGGCCCTGCTCTACGACGGTGTGCAAGCGCCGCGCGTGGTAGCCAAAGGCGATGGCGCCCTGGCGGAGCAAATACGGGAGTTGGCGCAGCGCCACGATGTGCCACTTTACGAAGACCCGGAACTGGCCCGCCTGCTCGCGCAACTGGAGCTGGGCGATGAAATTCCCCGTGATCTGTACATTGCCGTGGCGCAAGTCATCGCCTTCGCCTATTTCCTTACCGGTAAAACGCCGCCCAAACGGCGCCCCACCTTAGACGAAAGCCTGCCTATTCTGCCTCCACCGAAGCGATAAAGCGCGGATATGCCGCCCTGCCATGGCCATTATCCGCCAGTAGCGGCAGATCATGCTAAAGTGTTGTTTATGTTGCGTCGATAGCCTGTGCACAGTAGCCAATAAACCAGAAAAGTAACATTTCAAATAATGATTAAGGTCGACCCTAGCGCCTAAATTGCGTGGAGGTCGTGGAATGTATGGCCAAGCCTTGCGGACTACTACCGATGTCACAAACTCAGATGGGCGGCTCCTTGCCCGGCAGCGGGTCCACGCACCTCGACACGCTGCGCCAAATGCGCATCCTGGCCGTGGACGATGTCGCCGACAACTTGGACTTGGTGTGCGCCATGCTGGCCAAGAGCGGTTTCAGCAATGTCGTCACCGCTAACAATGGCCGTGCCGCACTCGAGCAACTTCGCCAGTATCACGACGACGACTCCAGCACCATCGATATCGTACTGCTGGACATCATGATGCCCGAGATGGACGGTTACGAATTCTGCCGCATCATGCGCAATCATGATGAATGGTCTGATATACCGGTCATTATGGTCACCGCCAACGCCAGTTGGGAAGAAAAGGTGGCGCGTGAAAGTTTTCAGGCCGGTGCCACTGACATCATGTTTAAACCCATCCGCCGAGTTGACCTGCTACCGAGGGTGATCTCGGCCTTGTCTCTCAAACGTGAGCGCGACTTGCGAAAACGCCGCGAACACGAACTGGAAATTGAATTGGCCGAGCGACGCATTGTCGAAGCGCGCTTGCAGCACTTGGTCGGTCACGATGACCTCACAGGGCTGTGTAATCGGCGCCGTCTCGAGCAACAACTGGAAGTCGTCGTACTGCGCGCGCGCAAGAACCAATGCAGTAGCGCCCTGCTCTATATCGACCTGGATCGCTTCAAGGTGGTCAACGATGCCGAGGGTCACATGGTCGGTGACCGTGTGCTCGTCGAGGTTTCCAATATGCTACGCAGCAAGATCGGCACACGCGGTTTGGTGGCGAGAGTGAGCGCCGATGAATTCGCCGTATTGTTGGAAAACATTCCCGAAATCGGAGCGCTCGAGCAGGCTGAAGACCTGCGCCGCATGATGGACGATTTTCAGTTTAAAACACTCAACCGCACTTATCACATAGGTACCAGCCTGGGCGTGGCCAGCATACAACCAGGCGACGTAGTGAGCGCCAGTGAAATATTGGCGCGTGCCGATCAAGCTTGTTACGTAGCCAAGACCCACGGCCGCAACCAAGTGCATCTATTCAATAAGGAAGACACCGAGATGGTCACGCTGCGTAGCGCCATCTACTGGGTGCCCACGATACGCGATGCCTTGGCTAATAATAAATTCAAGCTGGTATTTCAGCCCGTGCTAGATTTACGCCAGCGTCGCGCCACCCATTATGAAGCACTGATCCGCATGGTGGGTGAGGACGGGCATCTCATTACGCCCAATAATTTCATACCGGTTGCGGAACACATGGGCCTGATCCATGACATTGATCTATGGGTTGTGGCCCACGCTATTGATATCTTGCATCAGCAAAGTGACATGGGCGAAATCTCGCTCAACATCAATCTCTCCAGCCATGCTTTCCAAGATGCGGCTTTGCTGCCATTGCTCAAACGCAAGCTCGAGGAAACCGGCATCACCGCCCACCGGCTGACGTTTGAAATCACCGAAACCGCCGCCGTTGCCAACTTCGCCCAGACACGCGAGATGATTATGCAATTGCGCGAGCTAGGCTGCCGCTTCGCCCTCGACGATTTCGGCTCAGGCTTCAGCTCATTCAGCTACCTCAAGGAATTCCCGGTCGATATATTGAAGATCGACGGCGCCTTCATCACCAATCTGGTCAACGACCCGGTGGACCAGTCCTTGGTCCGTTCTATGATCGACATTGCCAGGACGCTCGGCAAGCAAACCGTGGCGGAGTTCGTAGAAAGCAAAGAGGTGCTGGACTTGCTGCTGCAATTTGGCGTCGACTACGCTCAAGGCTATTACCTGGGCAAACCCGACCCGGAGTTCAAGCCCGCCCAATTCGACTAACGGACGTTAACGCCGAAGATCAACGCGCGTTGGCGGCGACACGGTGCAAGCGCAACAACAGTTCAGCCTCGCCGCGCGGCAAGCCACAGTGTGACATCAAATCCTCGATATCGGCGCCGTGTTGCGCCATGCGGATGGCGTGACCGTAGGGCTGCGCCACCGGATCGCGCATATCGAGCTGATCCTGGCGTTCGGATAAACGGCGTAACTTCTGCTCCATGGCCTCCAAATGCTGACCAGTTCCCAGGGCACCGGTGCACAAGGCACGTATATCTTCCTGCAAACGATGCAATAAGGCTTCTTGCTGGTGGTCTCGACGGCGTGCGTGTAGATAACGCAACACATCCACCCACAACAGCATGGCCGCGATTAGTAACACAGCCGCTAACAAAACAATTTCAATCACAGCGACCTCCATCATACATATTCGTCGATGTGTGACTCGTCGTCCTCATCCTTGCGCCGGGGCCGCCGCTCCGGCACCGTAGGACGCTTAGCCTGCCCTTCGTCACGCCGCGTCTTTTCCACCGGCCGCCGCGGCCACACCGGTCCCACCGGCTTAATCGGATCAAATTCCGCCATCCTGGGCTCCTCCGCGACACAGACAATCGTCCGAGGAATAGATCGCTCGCACCGCCCACCAAGACGGGGGCGACCTCGGTTGTGACTAGTCCGTAGCGCTCAACAAGCGCGTCAGATCGACCATGATCAGCAAATCGTCATCGCGATTAAACACACCGGAGACAAAGCGAGCGCTTTCATCCGTCCCTACATCGGGCGGGCTTTCTATCGCGGAGCTCGGCACATAGGCAACTTCAGACACGCTGTCCACCAACAAGCCGATGACTTTATCGTCGGCATCGACAACCACGATGCGCGATTGATCATCGGATTCCTTGGGAGGCAAAGCGAAGCGCGCGCGACCGTCGATCACAGTGACGACGTTGCCGCGCAGGTTGATAATCCCCAACACATAGGTTGGGGCACCAGGCACCGGAGAGATTTCGCTGACGCGCAAGACTTCCTGGACCTGCAATACATCGATGCCGTAGGTTTCGTCACCCAATTGGAAAGTGACCCACTGGGAAACGGCGTCATCCAACGCCTGCTCGGTTTGGCTCATGTCATGATCTCCTGCTTAGCTGCCTCTCGTGACCTGAGTCGGCGTCAAAACCACAACGCTGACTCAGCCACACAGAGATAAGTGCATGATACGTGCCATGGATGAAAGACCCGAGGCGTGCCACATTAACCTAGGGCATCTCTGCTCGACCTAGCTCGCGCCCCATAGCTGCAGACAAGCGTCCAAGTCCAATAGCGCACAGGCGTGTTCTTTCAGTGTACCCGCCAACCAAGGCCGTCGGCTGTGTTCTCCACGCCATTGCACTTGCTCAGGCGTCAAATCAATGACTTCACCGACCGAATCACAGCCCAATCCCCAGCGCCCCTCATCCAACATCAAGACATAGGGATAATCATGATCACGGCACGCTCGCGCCGTCCCATCGAAGATTCGAGCTTGCGTATCCACCACGCGGATAGCCGCCTCCGAAGGATTTTCTTCGTCACTGGCGGGTGGACCCGAGCAACGCTTCTTGTCTCTCACCCCCGCTAAACGCGTCAACGGCAGCGTCAACAGCAATCCATCTACCGCGAACAACAAGTATCGACTGGCGGCGGAGGCAAGGCTCTTGGACGGCGTCATCTGATGGGCATCCGGCTCGCCCCCCGTCACCATCAAGGCATCGATGTAGGACTGCAAGGCGCCCTCTTGTTCCATCACTTCAGACATGGGCGTTGATCTCCGTTGTCGGCGCGCCGGCTGTATAGGGCGGTTTAGGCAAGTTTTGGGCCTCAAGCAAAGTATCCAGTAAGGCGCTATAGGCCAGGCTGCCGCGCGCCGTCGGCGCCACCAGTGGCAAAGGATCCCCATTTCGACTCGCATCGCGCAACTGCGTATCGATCGGGATGACCAATTCCCACAAAGCCGCGCCGTAACGCGCTTGGAGTATTTCCAAGGTTTGGCGCGAGGCACGGGTACGTTTGTCAAATAACGTGGGCACGATCAGATGCGGTAAGGCGCCGCCACGCGAATGCTCGATCATCGCCAGTGTCCGTTTCATGCGATCCAACCCGTTAAGGGCGAGGAATTCCGTTTGTACGGGGATCACCAGATAGTCGGCCGCCGCCAGCGCGTTGACCATCAAAATACCCAAGGTGGGGGGACAATCGATCAACACATAATCCAGTTCGTGATTCAGCGTCGCAAGCGCGCGCGCCAATACCATACCCTTGCCCTTTTGCGCACCTAATTGGCGGTCCAAGCTAGCCAAGGCCGTAGTCGCAGGCAGCAAGCTTACGCCTTCGACATGGGTATCTTGCAGCAGAGTGTGCAAATTGACATCCGCACCTTGAAACAAGCTGTAGACACTGCGTGGCGACTCATCGGGATTGACGCCGAAATAGGCGCTCAAGGATCCATGCGGATCGGTGTCGACGACCAACACGCGTTTGCCACGCGACGCCAATAATGCGGCCAGGCTCACTACCGTGGTTGTCTTACCCACGCCTCCTTTTTGATTTGCCACAACCCAGGTCTTCATCATCCATGTACCTATCGTTAAGAAGTGGATATACCTATCAAGCTACTGCGCCGGCAAGGGTTCAGGCGTCTGCGCCGGCATGTCGAAAACCGGCTCACCCATTGGCGCAACGGGTAGCATCCCATCGTCAATTTCAGCCACGGCGTCGTAACTGTCGTTGAACAAACGCTCAGCCGCCGCGCTTTCCAGAATCACGATCACTACGCGCCGATTCTTGCTGCGTCCCTCCGGCGTGTCATTGTCTGCGATGGGGCGATACTGCCCAAAACCGATCGCCGCCAAGCGACGCGGATCTACACCGGCATTGGTAAACAAATGCACCACGCTGGCCGAGCGCGCCGCCGACAACTCCCAATTACTGGGAAACACCATGGTATTGATGGGCAAGTCATCGGTAAAACCCTCGACCCGTATTGGGTTGGGAAAATCACGCAGAATTCTACCCAGCTCGCGCAACACCGGCAGCGCCTTAGGTTGCAACGTCGCACCGCCTAGGGAATATAGAATATTGGATTGAATTTCCACCTCCACCCACAACTTATCGCGCCGCACGGATATCAAATCTTGCTTGATGAGGTCCGCCATCGCTTGCTCGATCTTGTCGGCCACCTGACCGAGCATCTGTGCCCGTTCCCTTCCGCTTTCGCTTTCGCTTCCGCTTCCGCTTTCGCTTTCGCTTTCGCTTTCGCCTTGGCCCTTACCCTTATCAGACCCACTTTTCTTCTGCCTAGGCGTTTTATTTTCCACCGGAAGTTTAACTTCCACCGGGACGGCTCCAGCTTGTTGCTTGCTCCGACTCAAGCCGCCGACCTGTATCGGCTCCAGGCTGCGCGCCGAAGAACGAAACGCCGCCACTAGGGCATCGGAGAGTACGCGATACTTACCTTCATTGACCGATGACACCGAGTACATTACGACGAAAAAGGCAAACAACAAGGTAATGAAATCTGCATAGGAAATCAGCCACCGCTCGTGATTCTCGTGCTCCTCGTGTTTCTTTTTCCGTGCCATCCCGGTTCCTGGTCACTATCATGGATGCCGTGACGAAGCATTCATCACAAGTGGTAACCGTTGAGCTTGGTTTCGATGTTGCGCGGATTCTCGCCCTCAGCGATGGCGATCACGCCTTCGATGATCATTTCTCTGAATTTGGTCTGCTTGTGTATCGACGCCTTGAGCTTGTTGGCGACCGGAAGAAAGACAATGTTCGACAACCCCACGCCATAGATGGTAGCGACGAAGGCCACCGCGATACCCGGGCCGAGCTTGCTGGGATCGGCGAGATTATTCATCACGTGAATCAAGCCCATTACCGCTCCGATAATACCGATGGTGGGGCAGTAGCCACCCATCCCCTCGTAAACCTTGGCAGCCTGTGTGTCGTGATATTCGATGGAGTCCAGTTCCACTTCAAGGATGCCGCGTATGGTTTCCGGTTCACTGCCATCGACCAACAATTGCAGCCCCTTTTTCGCGAAAGGTTCGGGCTCAGTCTCTGCCAAGGGCTCCAGGCCCAGCAAGCCTTCTTTGCGCGCGATATTACTCCAATTCACGATCTTCTCTATGGCTTCCTGTTGCGCCACCTTGGGGGGTAAGATCGCCCACATCAATATCTTCAAAGAACGCATGTAGGTCGGTAACGGTGTCTGCACCATGATGGACCCGAGGGTGCCGCCCATCACAATGACGAACGCCGTCAACTGGATCAATGAGTCGGTATGCCCACCCTCCATGATGTTGCCGCCCACGATGGCACCCACGGCGAGCAATAGACCGACTAAAGTCAACACGTCCATGCATCAGATTCCTTGCGCTAGTTGCGCCCCTATCTGCGTTAGATCCAGCACTTGATCGGCCAATCCCGCCTCAACGACCGCAGCGGGCATTCCATACACCACGCAACTCGGTTCGTTTTGTGCCCATAGGGCGGCACCGGCTTGTTTCAATTCGGCTGCGCCAGTTCGCCCATCATTACCCATGCCGGTCATAACGATCGCCAACACTTGACCACCATAGGCCCTGGCTACGGAGAGAAACGTAACATCTACCGAAGGCTTGTAACGTTCGTCAGGTTCCGGCTCTCGAATGCGCACTCGCACTTTCAGTCCTGCTTTTTCCACGATCATTTGCCTGCCGCCGGGAGCAAGATAAGCGGTTCCTGGCACTAACATATCGCCGTCGGCGGCTTCCTTGACTTCGATCTTGCACAGACTATTCAAGCGTTGCGCGAAGGGACCGGTAAATGCCGCCGGCATGTGTTGCACCAGCAATATCGGCACGGGATAGTCGCCGGGCACTTTGGTCAACACTTGCTGCAAAGCGGCGGGCCCTCCCGTCGAGGTGCCGATGGCGACCACACTGGCCTTGCCCTTGATGGGCGCTGTGCGTTCCGGCGCGGCAGGCGCTTTCGGGACAAACTTGGGTACACGAGGCTCTGTGCTCTTGGCAGGAAGGGAACGGCGAGTGGCGAGCGCTCTTATTTTCTCGCACAAGATCTTCTCCACGCTTTCTGCAACGCCTGCGATATCGTCGAATTTCTTGTTGATAAAATCCGCGGCGCCGGCATCCAACGCATCTAGCGTCGCCTTAGCGCCGGCGCTGGTTACCGTCGAAAACATCAATATGGGAGTGGGCCGCTGCGCCATAATGCGTTGAACCGCCGTAATGCCGTCCATGATCGGCATTTCAACATCCATGGTTATGACATCGGGTTTGAGTATCGCCGCCTTCTCAACCGCCTCTTGGCCGTTCTCGGCCGTGCCGACGATCTGCAGCTGTTCATCGCTGGTCAGCATTTCAGTCAACCGATTACGATAGAATCGGGAATCATCCACCACCAACACCCGAATAGTCATACCGCTCCCTTCCACTAAGATTGTTTGGCGTAGCCGAGCATGAGGCCGGGCATATCCAATATGAGTGCAATGCGTCCGTCACCGGTAATGGTGGCGCCTGCCAAGCCCGGTGTGCCGTGCAGCAAGGCACCCAGCGGCTTGATGACGACCTCTTCCTGGGCGATAAGCTGATCGACTACACAGGCTAAGTGCTGACTGCCGACCCGTACCACCACCAGGTAACCCCCCTCAGGACGTGCCGTGCCATGTGCATTACGCACCAACCAATCACGCAAGAAATAGAGCGGCAAAGGATGTTCTCTGACGATGGCCACCGGCTGTCCATCCACGACATTAGTGCGAATCGCTTCCATATTGATGATTTCACTGACATTGGACAGCGGTACCGCAAAGGTTTGATTGCCCAACATCACCATCAAGGTCGGGACGATGGCTAAGGTCAGCGGTAACTTGATATATATCTCACTGCCCACACCTAGTTCAGAATTGATTTCAACCATGCCGTTGAGTTGTGCGATACGCGTCTTGACCACGTCCATGCCGACGCCACGGCCGGAAATATCGGAGATGTCGCTCTTAGTGGAAAAACCGGGTAAGAAAATAAGATTAAAGCATTCTTGATCCGACAGGCGCGCCGCCGCATCCGCATCCAACAACTCTTTCTCTATCACCTTAGTGCGCAGCTTCTCGGCATCCATACCGGCACCATCATCCTGAATGGTGATCGAAATATGGTCGCCTTCTTGTTTCGCCGAAAGCACAATCGTACCCGTACGCGGCTTCCCAGCCGCTACCCGCGCGCTTGGCATCTCTATGCCGTGATCGATGGCGTTACGCACCAAATGCACTAGCGGATCCGCCAGGGCTTCGACCAAATTCTTGTCGAGATCGGTATCCTCGCCATACATTTCCAAGGTGATTTCCTTGTCCAGACTGCGCGACAAATCACGCACCACGCGCGGAAACCGGCTGAATACCTTCTTAATCGGCTGCATACGGGTCTTCATCACCGCTGTCTGCAGATCCGAAGTAACCAAATCTAAATTCGACACCACCTGGGCGATTTCTTCATCTTGAATACTGGCCTTGAGGGTGGCCATGCGATTGCGCACCAACACCAACTCACCCACCAAGTTCATAATGTCATCCAGACGCCGGGTATCCACCCGCACCGTGGTGTCGGCTTGTGCTGGTGTCGGCGCTGTGGCCTGGCCATCCTTGAGTACCGCCCTATTATTCTCGGCCTTGTCAGCAATTACTGACAGGGCGGCTGGAGAAGTGACTGCGTTAACTGGCCCATTGGATGATGTCTCTGTCTTTTGACGCATAGACGGCCCACTTGCTGCCGGGCCGATTTTGCCACCACCATGCAACTCATCCAGCAATGCTTCAAATTCCTCTTCCGTGATTTCATCACTAGATGTGGAATCACTAGGTGCGGCATGCGCAGTCGCCGTCGGGCCAGCTTTGTCGTCCACATGCGGCCGCCCGCTTGGACTGGCCTGCACCGGAGTCTCAATAGATTTACCTTGCCCATGAAGTTGATCTAGTAACGCATCGAACTCTTCTTCCGTGATGTCCTCACTGCTGCCAGGTAAGGCAGACTTCGATAAGTCCGGCACTGCTTGTTTAGCCGACAGGTCCTCGATCATGGCGTCCAACGCCTCGTCGGCCGCATCGGTTGCTGCCGGCCTGTCCGGCGATGACGCGGTTTTAACCTCTGCACTCTGTGCAGTTTGCGGCTGGACTAACGTGAGTAGTCGTTCTAACAAAGCAGGATCGGCTGGGGTGAGAGCGGCGCCGTTGCGCACGTCGTCCATCATCGCGTTGACGATATCCACCACCCTCAACACCACATCCATGAGTCCCGCGTCGACTTCTCGTTGCCCCTGACGCAGCGTATTGAAGACGTCCTCTGCCCGATGACACACTTCCACCAGCGCACTGGCATTGATGAACCCAGCCCCACCCTTGACGGTATGAAAGCCACGAAACACAGCATTGAGCAGGTCCATATCGTTAGGACGTTGCTCCAGCTCGACGAGCTGTTCACTCAGTTGTTCTAGGATCTCACCGGCTTCTACCAGAAAGTCTTGGAGGATTTCATCGTCAAAATCAAAGCTCACGGTTCACTCCTTAGAATCCCAGACTCGAGAGCAATGCATCCACATCATCTTGATTTGAAACATGGTCGGCGGTGTTCACGCCTGGCACCTTCGGACCTGCAGGCGCCGATAGGCTGCCATTACCCTGCTGTATTTCAGGACGAAAGTCCGTTGTTTTGCGCGTCATACGTATCAGATCCACTAGACTATCTTCCACTTCCTGCACCATGGTGATAACGCGTCGTATAACTTGCCCCGTCAGATCCTGAAATCCTTGCGCCAACAACATATCCGATAAATTTGCGTGCAGGAGTGAGGCATTCTGTGTGGTTGATCCCAAGAAGTCGTCGATCTCACTGGCCATGGCTCGGAAATCCTCCACAGTCATTTCCCGCTGCCGAAAACGCTTCCAGGATTGATCCAATTTTAGCGCGTGCGTTTCCAAGGCTTCGGAAACAGGCAGACTTTCTTCCACTGCGCTCAACACTTTATTGGCTGCTTGCTCGGTCAAGGTTATAACGTAATTGAGTCGTTCCTTGGCGTCGGGAATTCCCTTTTCAGCTAGGTCAACCATCTGGCTGTCCATTTGAAAAGAAGCCAGCGTATCGTGCAGATCACGCGTTATCCTTCCTATTTCATTGAACATGCTGGCTTCGTGACTCTTAACGAAGGACTCAAGTAAACGCTCCGCATCTTGCTCCGACCCGTTATCCATGTCTTGGAGTAGTTCGCGTAGCTGATGTTTACATGCTGCGATGCTAGGTTTACCAGATTCCATGCTGCATCCTACTGTTCGTGAACACTCAGGCCGAGGCCTGCACACGTTCGAAGATTTTCTCGATCTTCTCCTTAAGGGTTGCGGCCGTGAACGGTTTGACGATATAGCCGTTGACACCCGCCTGCGCCGCTTCGATAATCTGCTCGCGCTTCGATTCCGCCGTCACCATTAGGACCGGCAGCTTGGCGAGCTTGGGATCGGCTCGCACCGCCTTGAGCAAGTCGATACCTTGCATGCCAGGCATGTTCCAGTCTGTAATGAGAAAATCGAAATTGCCATTTTGCAATACGGGCAATGCACTGGAGCCGTCATCCGCCTCGGATGTGTTGTTAAAGCCCAGGTCGCGCAATAGATTCTTAATAATGCGTCGCATTGTGGAGAAATCATCCACCACTAAGATCTTCATATTTTTGTCCAAGGCCACCTCCTCGGCACAGATTCATGCACCAGTATGTCTATCATTACAATTCGATCCGCTAGGGTTATCGAGCCTACTGTCACTTCTCTTCCTGCAACCAACTGCCCAGACGCGCCTGCAAACGCAACAGGGCTTGGCTGTGTATTTGGCTGACACGTGACTCACTGACGCCAATTACTGCACCAATTTCACGTAAATTCAGTTCCTCGTCGTAGTACAGGGTCATGACCAAACGCTCACGTTCGGGGAGACTGGAGATGGCGTCACCGAGGCTGCGCTTGAAGTCATCGTTTTGCACACCTTCTATCGGACCGGGAGCGCGATCGGACAACTCCGAGGCCACCGCTTCGTCATCCACGCCCATATCGTCGAAACTCATCACCAAATAGCCGCTCGCATCCTGCAAAATTTGGTGATATTCCTCCAAGGTCATGCCGAGCTCACGGGCCACTTCGTGATCACGTGCATCGCGACGCTCACGATACTCGATCTGCCGCACCGCTTCGGCCACCTTGCGCGCCTTGCGATGCACCGAGCGTGGCGCCCAATCGTTACGGCGAATTTCATCCAGCATGGCACCCCGAATACGGATCCCGGCATAAGTCTCGAAGCTGGCACCTTGGCCCGCATCGTAATTGCGCGAAGCTTCCAACAAACCTATCATTCCGGCCTGAATGAGATCATCGGCCTGCACACTGGGTGGCAAACGGCTCATCAAGTGATAGGCGATACGCTTCACCAATGGGGCATGCTTGGTAATCAAGTCGTCCTGATCTTTCATACTCATAGTGACACCGCGCTCCTTGACGGTGGACTTCACCGCGACCCTCATAATGACGCCTCCATTTCCTGGCTGGCTTGTATAAGCCGCTCCACAAAGAACTCCATATGACCACCAGCACTTTGCGGTACAGGCCATTTATCGACCTTCTGCGCCAAAGTTTTAAATGCCATGGCCGCCTTACTGCGAGGATAGGCTTCAACGACCGCTTTCTGGCGTTGGATTGCCTTCCGCAAATAGTCGTCGTAGGGCACCGTGCCCATGAAATCCAACTGAACATCGAGAAAGCGGTCCGCCACTGCCACCAATTTTCCGAACAGGTCGCGCCCCTCCTGCATGCTGTGCACTTGGTTAGCGATGATGCGAAATCGATGTACGCCGTGATCGCGATGTAGCACCTTGATCATGGCGTAGGCATCGGTGATGGACGCAGGCTCGTCACAGACCACTACGATGACTTCCTGAGCCGCGCGCGCGAAGCTGATGACGCCGTCGGCGATACCGGCGGCGGTGTCGATCAACAACACGTCTAGACTGTGACTGAGTTCACTGAAGGCGCGGATGAGCCCGGCGTGTTCCATGGGGCTAAGCTGCGCCATGTTCTGCACACCCGATGAAGCGGGCACGACGCGCGTCCCAGCGGGCCCTTCAATGATCACTTCTTCTAAACTGCGTGTGCCTTTCATTACATCGGCAAGGTTGTAGCGCGGATGCAGACCGAGCAGCACATCGATGTTGGCCAACCCTAAATCGGCGTCCATCAGCAGCACTTCCTTGCCGCTCCCGGCCATGGACACGGCTAGATTCACTGAAACGTTGGTCTTGCCCACACCCCCTTTGCCGCTGGTCACCGCGATGACTTTCACCGGTTTGGGTTTGGCTATTCGGCGCAGCCCCGCGGCCTGGTCGAGTTGTGGATTAGTGAGCATGCGCCGCGGTCCTCCCGAATGTATACGCCAACATCTCTTCTTCAGGCTCCTTACCGTGTTTGTTCATCAGTCCCATGCCCTGCGCGACGAGGTCTTCCGCGCGGGCCCGATGTAAATCTTCCGGCACACGCTGACCGTTGCTGACGTACACCAACGCGAGTTGTTGCTTGATCGTCACTTCCAGCGCCGCACCCAGGGTCACTGCTTCATCGGTCTTAGTGAGGATGCAGCCGTCCAGTTCCGCGCCCTTAAAGGCCTGCACCACCTCATCCATACCGGCAGCATGGGTGGTGGCCGACAAGGCCAAGTACGTCTTGATGCGTTGCCTGTCGGCGACCTTCGGTTGCTGGGCCCCGCGTAACACGGCGAATTGCTCACTGAGACGGATATCGCGCTGACTCATGCCGGCGGTGTCGATTAGCACCAAATCCTTGTCCATCAGATCGTCGAGCACCCGACGTAATTCGTTTTGATCAGCCGCCACCCGCACGGGAATATCCAACAAGCGCCCGTAAGTGCGCAGCTGTTCGTGCGCACCGACGCGATAGTTATCAGTCGTGACCAAAGCGACATGCCGCACGCCGCGCCGCAGGGCATAGCGTGCGGCCAGCTTGGCTACGGAAGTGGTTTTTCCCACACCGGTGGGACCCACCAGGGCGACGACACCGCCCCGATCAAGTATGTCGTCATTGACCAGAGGTATACGCTGAACGAGGGACTCCATTGCCAAGTGCCAAGCGGTCTCGACATCCGTGGTCGCACCTATCTTCGCCACCACGTCGCGCGCCAACTCGGCGCCGATACCGAATGCCATCATGCGACTCAGCAGGCCGGCTTGCACCGGCGAACGATGCAGATAATCGCTCCACGCCAGACCGGACATCTGGTGCTCGACAACCCCGCGCAATGTCGTCAGCTCCTGACGCATTTCCATGATCAACGGGTCCTGACTCCATTGCATATCCATGGGCCGCCGTGGCGGCTCTTCACGTCGCGGCGGCTCCTCTCGTCTGAAGTCCTGCGGGTGGCGCGCCTCGCTATCACGACTCATGCTGTTCGTCGTCTCTCTCATTGGTCGTCCAAGTTCGCTGTCGGTGTCGGCTAAGCCGGCACCGCGGGCTTGCACGCGCTCATCTGCCCCCGTGCTCCAACGGCTCTCCCGGGGAGCAGAGAAATCGTTGCGACCCTCGACCGCAGGTTGCCTAGCGGCGAGCAGCGCTTGCCTGTCGGCGACCGGCGTTTCCCGGGGAGGAGCTTCGTCGCGCTTATCCTTGTCGGCCTGGGCGCGGTATTCATTAAAAAGGGCTTCGTCATAATCGGTGGCGGAAACGATCTCCACGCCTCCGTCCACGCGGCGGTTGGAAAGGATCACCGCATCGGGCCCCTGCTCTTCGCGTACCATACGGATGGCTTGGCGTATATCGGGGGCGAAGAAACGCTTGATCTTCATCGGGCGCCCTCGCAGAGGTCATGGGGGATGGGTAGGCTATGCATATTCACTCCACTACACTCACGACTATTTGCCTACGCTAGCGATCACCTTGATCTGTTTGTTATCCGGTAACTCGTTGTACGACAGCACATGCAATCCCGGCAGTGAGTGGCGCGTAAAGCGCGCCAGTATGGTTCTCAGCGGGGCCGGCACCAACAACACGCTTGGTTGACCGTTGATCTCTTGCCGCTGCACCGCTTGCGCCAACGCCTGGTGGATACGTTCCGCGAGACCCGGTTCGAACACCGCGCCACCATCACCGGCTGTCTGAAGGGAGTCTTGCAATATGCGTTCCAGCTTCGAATCGAGCGTGATGACCGGCAACTCACTAGCCATCCCATTGATTTGCTGAACGATTGATCGGCCCAATGCGGCACGTACCGCTGCCGTCAAGACGCCGGGGTCTTGACTACGCGAGCCGTGCGCCGCCAAGGTTTCGGCGATGCTGCGCAGATCGCGTAGCGGCACCCGCTCTTCCAACAGGCTCTGCATCACTTTCTGCACCACGCCCAGGGACAGCGTCTCGGGCACCAGTTCCTCCACCAGCTTGGGCGAGGACTTGCGCAGGTTGTCAAGCAAGTGTTGCACCTCCTCGCGGCCCAATAGCTCATGCGCATGCTCCTGCAACAACTGACTCAAATGCGTCGCTACAACAGTGCTGGCATCGACCACGGTATAGCCCAAGGTCTGCGCTTCATCACGCTGCGTAGGCATGATCCACACCGCTTCCAGCCCAAAGGCCGGATCAGTGGTGGGCATGCCCTGTAAGGTGCCGTAAACCTGGCCGGAATTGATGGCCAGATCGCGCTCTGGGTAAAGCTCCGCTTCGCCCACCGTCACCCCCATCAAAGTGATGCGGTAGGCGTTGGCCTTGAGATCGAGGTTGTCGCGGATGTGCACCGACGGCACCAAGAAGCCCAACTCATGGGTCAGTTTCTTGCGCACACCCTTGATACGTGTCATGAGTTGGCCGCCCTGACTCTTGTCGACCAGGGGTATCAGTCGATAGCCCACTTCCAAACCAACGGGGTCGACGGGCACCACATCATCCCAACTCAGATCTCTCTGTTCAGGCGGCGGCGGCGCCGGCGGCGCCTCTTCGACCGTCACCAATTCACTGCGCTTACGCTCGGCCAGATAATATGCCGCGCCGCCCGCCACGGCGGCCAGGCTCAAAAATGCCAGATTCGGCATACCGGGGATGATGCCGATCACACCCAGCACGGAGGCGGTGATACCTAGGGAACGCGGGTTGTCGAATAGTTGGCTGAGTATCTGGTCGCCCATGTCCTCGGCGCGCGAAACTCGCGTAACCATAATGGCCGCCGCCGTGGACAGCACCAGCGAAGGAATCTGTGCCACCAGGCCATCACCGATGGTCAGCAAGACATAATTGCGCGCCGCATCACCGAAATCCATACTGTGCTGCAGCATGCCGATGGCCAGCCCACCGATGATGTTGATAAACAATATGAGTATCCCGGCGACCGCGTCACCGCGCACGAATTTGCTGGCACCGTCCATGGCACCGTAGAAATCCGCCTCCTGCGAGACCGTCTCGCGCCGCGTGCGCGCCTCTTCTTGGGTGATGAGGCCGGCATTGAGATCGGCGTCGATCGCCATTTGTTTGCCCGGCATGGCATCCAGGGTGAAGCGCGCCGTCACTTCGGAGATGCGCCCGGCGCCCTTGGTCACCACCACAAAATTGATGATCACCAGAATAGCGAACACCACCAGACCCACGGTGTAGTTACCGCCGATGACGAAATCACCGAAAGATTCGATGACTTGACCGGCCGCATCGGTACCCGTATGACCCTCCAGCAACACCACACGCGTGGAAGCGACGTTGAGCGCCAAGCGCAACAAGGTGGCCACTAACAACACCGTGGGGAAGGCAGCGAAATCCAGCGGTTTCTTGGCGTAGATGCACGACAGCAACACCACCAACGACAGTGTAATGTTAAAAGTAAACAAGGCGTCGAGCGCGAGCGGCGGTAGCGGCAGCACCATCATCGCCAGCATACTCACCAGTAACAGAGGCGCACCTAGGCCCACACGACTGAGGCTGCGTACTCCGGTCATTAGACTCGCCTG
Organism: uncultured Chromatiaceae bacterium; assembly: GCA_945787555.1. Lineage (GTDB taxonomy): Bacteria > Pseudomonadota > Gammaproteobacteria > DRLM01 > DRLM01 > CALZJG01. Next base: position 43,457 of record CALZJG010000070.1, read on the forward strand.
ACTCATCATTACTCCTTCCACCGGGCCACTGAATAACCGGCACTGGGTCTATACAAAATTCCGCGCTGTGAACCGCACATCACTGCAAAGTTCTCAGTCGTGACGCAAATCATCGGGTATGGGCAAGTCATTCAAGCGCGTATCGCGCTCGGGTAGCGGCCGGCCTTGACGCTTGATCTGATAGACATAGGCCAATACCTGAGCCACGGCCATGTACAAGCCAGCCGGTATTTCATGATCGATCTCGGTGTGGTGATAAACCGCCCGCGCCAAAGGCGGTGCCGAAACCAGCGGGATGTGATGTTGCGCGGCAACGCTGCGGATTTGCGCCGCGATCAGATCAGCGCCTTTGGCCAGCACCACCGGTGCGCGCATTTTGGACTGGTCATAGCGCAATGCCACCGCAAAATGCGTCGGGTTGGTCACCACCACATCAGCTTTAGGCACTTCGGCCATCATGCGCCGGCGCGCCATTTCGCGTTGTACGGTACGCACACGCGCCTTCATTTCGGGATTGCCTTCGGTTTCTTTGTTCTCGTCTTTCACTTCCTGGCGCGTCATGCGCATTTGCTTGGCGTGATCCCATAATTGAAAGGGCACGTCCACCGCCGCCACTACCACCAAGGAAGCACTGAGGAATAGGAATCCCCAGAGCAGCAGTTCCACCGTATGGGCTATCGCTTGATTCACGGGCGCAGTTCCCAAGGTCAAAAACTCATTAGCTTTCAAATTGAGCAGGATCACCGCAGTGACGGCCACCAAGATGAATTTGGCCAAAGCCTTGAGCAACTCCATGACGCTGCGCCACGCGAATAACTTGCCCAAACCCTTGATGGGGTCGAGACGTTCCCACTTGAACTCCATCGCTTGAGCGCTGAATGACCAGCCCCCCAAGGCCAGGGGGGCTAACAGAGCGGCGATGACAAGCACCGCCAACAAAGGGGCGATACTCACCAAGGCATCTAACGCGGCACTGAGAAATGCGCCCGGCATCAGCGTAGCATCGCGAATATCGGCATCATCGAGCCGAAAATTTTGGCGCATAGAGTCCAGCAAGCCTTTGACCATGCCCTCCCCCATGAACAACATGCCGGCCGCGCCGACGATGAGCATGACCAGCGTGGTCAACTCTCGCGACCGGGCGATCTGGCCCTTTTCACTCGATTCACGTTGTCGCTTAGGAGTGGCCTCTTCGGTGCGTTCTTGCCCGCCTTCCTGCTGCGCCATGCTCACGCCCCTCCCTTGAGCATGACGCGCAGCATCATGAACACGCTATCCGTCAATTGGGTGAATTTGGGCAGGAAGTGCGGCAAGGTCACCGTCATGACGGCGAAGCCAATGATGATGGTGACGGGAAAGCCTACCGCGAAGATATTGAGCTGCGGTGCAGCACGGGTCAAAACACCGAAGGCGATGTTGACCAAGAGCAGTGCGGCGATGGCCGGCAACGCGATCAAGACCGCTCCGGCGAACACCCATGTCCCCCACGCGACCAATTGCCAGATGCCTTCACGCGATAGGCCCACACTGCCGACCGGAACAATATGAAAACTCTCGACCAAGACCTGGATCAATACCAAGTGGCCGTTGAGCAGCAGAAAAATCAGTGTAGCGAGTATGGTATATAGTTGACCGACCACCGGCACGGATATACCGTTCTGTGGATCCATCATGGAGGCGAAGCCCAGACCCATAAGTTGCGCGATCAGTTGTCCACCGGTTATGAGGGCACTGAATACCAGCGTCACCGCGAACCCCATGGCCAGACCGACGACGACTTGTTGCACCGTGGTCAGCATCCCGGGCATCGACAAGGGATCGATCGCCGGCGCGGTAGGTATGATGGGTGCAATTACCAAGGTTAATACGACGGCCAATCCCAGTCGCACTTTGACCGGCACAGTGCGCGTGCCGAAGATAGGTGCGATACCGAGCAGCGCACCGATGCGAATGAACGGCCATAAATATTGACCCATCCAGGCGATTAATTCGGTACTGCTAAAATGCATGGTGGGTCGTCGCCTCCGCCGTCAGCCCAGCATGCCGGGTATTCCTTCGATGAGTCGCTGGGTGTAAATCACCAATGTCCGCAGCATCCACGGACCGGCGAAAACGATGACCAGCATGGTCACCATCAACTTGGGGATAAAGCTCAGTGTGACTTCGTTGATCTGCGTCGCCGCTTGAAACATACTCACCAGCAGGCCAACGATCAGTGCGGGCACCAACATGATGGAGATCAGGACCATTGTGAGTTGCAAAGCTTGCTGTCCCAAGTAAACAACGGATTCCGGCGTCATATTCTGCCCTCCGAATCAGCGATAGAAGCTCGAGGCCAGGGTACCTATGATCAACGTCCAGCCGTCCACCAGCACAAACAACATGATCTTGAAGGGCAATGAGATGATCAGCGGCGAGAGCATCATCATACCCATGGCCATCAGCACGCTGGCCACCACGAGGTCGATGATGAGAAACGGAATGAAGATCATAAAGCCGATTTGAAAGGCCGTCTTTAGTTCGCTGGTCATGAAAGCGGGCACCAGCACTGTCAGTGGCAAGTCTTCCAACGACTCGATATCACTCTTGCCCGATAATTCCATGAACAAGTTCAAATCACTGTCGCGTGTCTGGCCAAACATGAATTGACGGAAGGGATCGCTGGCCAACTGCAAGGTTTGTTGCAAATTGATCTTGTCGTCCAAATAGGGTTGAACCGCTTGCTCATAAGACTTTTCCAATACCGGTGCCATGACGAACAAGGTGAGAAACAGGGCCAGGCCGATTAACGTTTGATTAGTGGGGGTCTGTTGGGTGCCCAACGCTTGGCGCAACAATGCCAGAACGATGATGATGCGCGTGAAGGATGTCATCATCAGTAACCCAGCCGGCAGCAGGGTGAACAATGTCATCAAAATGAGGATTTGCAGACTCACCGAATATGTCTGCTGACCGTTGGGCTCCGTGGTCACCGTAATGGCGTCCAAACCCTCTAGCGCCGAAGATTCGCCGGCCAACAGCGCCAGCACTAAGAACACGAGCGCGCGCATCATGAGCGAGGCGGCTTGTTGAGCGCCGCGCCGAGAATATCGGCAAAACCGTCCTTGCTTTGATGCGCGGCGTCCTCTACCTCGATGGGATTGTCCAAAACATGCAAGGTTTGCACGCGCCCCGGCGCGACGCCGAGTAGAATCTGTTGTTTTCCGACCTGCAACAACACCACACGCTCACGCGCACCCACGGACATCGCACCCAAGGTGCGCAATGAACCAGGAGCCAGTGATGAAAAACGCCCTGAACGCCGCACCAACCACGCCACGGCCAGAATCGCCCCCAGCACCACCAACAAGCCCACAATTACTTGCAACATATAGGCGGGGGTAAGTGGGCCTTCCGACGACAGATGGCCTATCTCTGGTCGTTCGCTCACCGCTGCTACTGCCGGATTGACGACTAGTCCGGCCAATACCGCGCCGTATTGCAGCGTGCGAAATCTCTGCGCGATGTTTCCCGCCTCTATTGCTAACGTAGGTTTCATGATTATTTGAGTTTCTTGACACGCTCTGCAGCGCTGATGACATCCGTCAGGCGGATGCCGAACTTCTCATTCACTACCACGACTTCGCCGTGCGCGATCAACGTACCATTGACCAATACATCCATGGGCTCACCGGCGAGACGATCCAATTCCACCACCGACCCCTGATTCAGTTGCAAGAGGTTGCGTATACTGACGCGTGTACGTCCGATCTCCACCGATAAGGTAACCGGGATCTCCAGTATCACATCGAGATTAACGTCTTCGTTATCCAGTGGCATGGCATCATCTTCGAGGGCGGCGAATTGCGCGCGAGGGGCCGGAACCGCGCCGTTGCCTTGCCCATCCGACTGGGCCTGTTCCGCCAAGGCATCGGCCCAAGGGTCGGCGACATCACCACCAGGGGTGGACATTTCATCACTCATACTGCTCTCCTACTTGGGCACTGGTTCTTGCTGTATGACAGGCCTGATTACTTTGATAGAATTCATGCCGCAGGAGACGCCGAAGTGACCGCGAAAAATCGGAATATCCTCTGCGCGCAAGGTCACGGAACGGGGCAATTCCACCGGTACGACGTCACCGGGTTTAAGGCGTAACACATCACCCAACGTCAGATTGATGGTGGTCAATGTGCTGTTTAAACCCACTTCGGCTTCTTTCATTTCCTCACGCAAAGACTGCGCCCAACGCTCGTCCACGTCGGCGCGATCACTTTGCACCCCGGCATCCAATAGCTCGCGGATGGGTTCAACCATGGAATAGGGCATGGTGACGTGAAAATCACCGCCACCGCCTTCGAGCTCGACATGGAAAGTCGTCACTACCACCACTTCGGTAGGGCTGACGATGTTGGCGAATTGGGGATTGACTTCGGAATGCATGTAGTCGAACTGCACCTGCATCACCGGCGTCCATGCTTCGGTAAGGTCTTTGAAAGCCAGTTTCAGCAACATTTCAATGACCCGCATTTCAGTAGGCGTAAACTCACGCCCCTCGATTTTGGTGTGATAGCGCCCATCCCCCCCAAAGAAATTATCCACCAAAATAAACACCAGCTTGGGATCGATGACGAATAACGCGGTACCGCGCAGCGGATTGACACGAATCAGGTTCAAGCTGGTGGGCACGAATAGGCTATGCACATATTCGGAGAATTTGAGCATCTGCACGCCGCCGATGGAGATCTCCGCCGATCTGCGCAACATATTGAACAAACTAATCCGCAATAGACGCGCGAAGCGTTCGTTGATCATCTCCAGGGTCGGCATGCGGCCCCGTACGATGCGATCCTGGCTGGAGAAGTTGTAGGACTTTACTTGACCATCGTCGACAAGTTCATCGTTTTCCGATTCGACATCGCCGGTGTTGACGCCATGCAACAGGGCGTCAATTTCATCTTGGGTGAGTATGTCGTTGATGGCCATAGCGCTTACTGCATGACAAAGGTGGTGAAGTAGACTTCTTCTACACCCGCCTTGCCGGTGCGCTCGGTTAATACGGCCTGTATTTCGGCCAAAATATCGGCACGCATTTCCTGCTTGCCCTCGAGAGTCGATAATGATTCGAGGCTCTGAGCGCTCAACAGCAACAATAAATTGTTGCGCAGTACCGGCATGTGGCTTTCGATCGCGGTAACCACTTCTGGGTCATAGGTCATCACCTCTAAGGTGATCTGCAGATAGCGCGAACCGCTGGGGTCTTGGAAGTTCACCACGATGGGTGGTTCGAAAGCGAAATACGTCGGCGGTGCGGAAGGTTTGCCATCCTCGGTCTGATGCTCTTCAGCATCGCCGCCTTTGTTCGCCATCGAGCCCATCAGGTACATCGAGCCGCCCACGCTG
>CALZJG010000071.1 GCA_945787555.1 uncultured Chromatiaceae bacterium
GAAACTTCTCGCGGTGGCGATTGCCACCGCCATGACCATCCCTGTCGCCGCCAACGCCGCCAGCGCGGATGTCAGCGGCTTTGTCGACACTATTTTGACCTTCGTCGATGAGTCCGCTGATTCTGCGGTCCCGGGCGGCAACAACACCGCCGAGGGTAAATTCCAGACCAGTGGTGAAGTGGACTTCACCGCCGGTAACGATATGGTCTCGGTGCGCGTCGATGTCGATCTTGGTGAGACCGTCGGCATGAGTGATTCGTACAACATCGAACAGGCGTTCTTCGCCTGGAAAGCCCACGATATGGTGACCGTCCTGGGTGGTGTGTTCAACAACCCCATCGGTCAAGACGCCGAAGATGCGCCGGACATGATGTTCACTTCGCACTCGGCGGTGTACAACGTCCTGGACGGTCAAACCTCGAACTTAGACGGCAACAATCTGGCGGGTCTCGCTGCGGCTTTCGCGGCCGGTCCGGTCAACGTGACCGTCGGCGTACTGAATGAGTTGGCCGATTCCGATGAAGAGAACTCTTTCGCCTTGGCGCTGAGCGGTTCGCCCATGCAGGGTCTGGACGTCGAGTTTGGTTATGTCACGCAGGCCGACCAGGCCGATTCTGCTAATCCCTTGCCTGCCGAGAATTGGTGGGACTTGAACGCCGCGTGGTCGGGCAGTGGCTTCATGGCTGGCTTCGATTATCTTGCCGCCGATGAAGTTGTGGACGCCGCTTGGAATGTCTGGGGCGGTTATGACTTCGGTAATGGTTTTGCAGTCAAAGCCCGCTACGACATGGTCGAGCTTGATAGCGCTGTCGGTCCTACTGCTGACCAAGACATCAATGCGACCACACTGTATGCCAGTTATCAGATCGCTCAAAATCTGTCCGCGGCCTTGGAATTCAAGGATCAGACCGACGATACCGGTGGTTTAGGAGCCGCGGTCGGCATCAATGACGGCAGCTTGGTGACTTTGGAGTTCATCGCCACCCTGCCGTAAGCGGCGAGTGAGTTCAACTCAGCGGTACGAAAACCGGGCCTATAGGCCCGGTTTTTTTGTTTAGGCCTTTTATGTGTGCGTTGCGTAGTCTAGGCTAGCGGGTCGGTGGTTGAGGGCGAATGATCGAATGGAGAATGGTATGAAATGGGTGTTGAAGGCGGCCGGCGCGGCGCTGTTGTTGAACGTGATGCCGGCGTCGGCGGGCATCGATGTGTACGGCGTGGCGGATGTCTCGCTGACCTACTCGGACAACAATGCCCAACACGGTGAGGGAGTGAGTCTGGACAGCAACAAGTCGCGCTTGGGCATCAAAGGCGATGAGGATTTGACGGACAGTCTCAAGGCGGTATGGCAGATCGAAGGGCAAGTGGATTTCGATACCGGGGTGAGTAGCAGTGGTGACGATGAGGATAACTTCGGAATCAAAGCACGTAATACCTTTCTCGGCCTGGAGGGCGGGTTCGGTTCGTTGCTGGGCGGTCGTTATGACAGCCCTTACAAAAAAGTCAGCGATGATTTGGATGTGTTCTCCAATAGTCACGCCGATTACAACGCCATCATCGGCCGCAATAAAAATGGCGTGGCGGTGCATGATTACCGCCCTCACAGTACGATTCAATATCACACGCCCAAGATGGCGGGTGTGAGCTTGGCGCTGGCTTATATGGTCGACGAGACGCGCGACAGTGTCGGCGACAGTGGTTATGCGGTGGGTTTGAGCTACAACAAAGGCGCCTGGTTGCTGGGTTTGGCGCAAGAGGTGTTGAGCGAACAAAGCTCGCAGGCGGCGGGCAAGGATGACAAGGGTGTGAAGTTCGGTGCACGTTACGCCTTCAGCGATACAACGGCCGCGGCGTTGATTTGGGAGTCCCAGGATGCCGGAAACGGTGGTCGTGATGCCTGGTACGTCAATGTCGCGCATCGTATCAATGCTTATACCTGGAAGTTCGCCTATGGTCAGGCGGATGATACGGGTGCTTTGTCCGACACCGGGGCGTCTCATTACGCGCTGGGGTTGTGGGGTGAATTGTCCAGCAACACGAGTTGGTATGCAGTGTATGCCGATACCAATAACGAAGCGGCGGCCCTGTATGGCTTGGATCGCATCGAGGCCGGTGGTGTGGGTGCGAACGTGAGTGTGTTTGCGCTGGGACTACAGCATCGCTTCGCCAGTCGCCGATAAGTGGTGGCTAGGCGAGCAAAGGCGCCTAGGGCACCTCTTTCGCTGATTTATGGTTGTGTTATCGGGGGTCGATACTTCTCCTGATGTCTTTATGTGGTGAAATCCAGCGTCGGGTCGAGCGCTAATCCTTGTCGCCTGTTGCGCTTGATAAATGTAGGGATAAGGGTTTGCAGTGTGTGAGTCTGCGTGTTGCGTAGCGATGAACGAACGAATAAGGCTTGTAACGGACCGACTATCTTGACAAAATCGAGCGATAAGATAGGCCCTCGAGGGAGCGGATTGATGAGAACGGGGTGCCGTGTACATCTGGCGCCGCTGTTAGGGGTGCTGTTGTGGTTGGTGGGAGGCCAGCTGCACGCCGGTGTTTTCAATACCAAGCATAACCTCAGTAGCGGCGGACTGAATGCGGCGAGCAACACTAGCGGCACGCGTGAAATTTGCGTGTTCTGCCATACCCCGCACGGCGGTAACGCTGCGGCGGCGGTGCCGCTATGGAATCGCAATCTCGATCACACCGGTTTTGAAACCTACGATCAGTTGGGTACCACAACCCTGGATGCGGCCATCGAGCCCATCGGCTCGGTTTCAGTGGCGTGTCTGTCCTGCCATGACGGCACCCAAGCCATGGACGCCTTGATCAATGAGCCCGGTTCCCTCACCCATACGCCGGGCTTTCGCAATGGCAGGTGGAGTGGTCAGGCCTCTGTCTCGGAGGGGCGCATCGGTCGTCCCGCCGTCATCACCAATCTCGGTAAGGATTTAACCAATGATCACCCCATCGGCGTGCAATTCGCCGGGGGTGGTTATGCGCTGTCCAATGCCGGCGGCCCCGGCGCGGATAAGGATTTTCAAGAAGCAAGTTCGGAAATCGTTGGAACCAGTCGCGTGTGGTGGGTGGACACACCGGAAGGCTCCTCGGCTTTTGAGCGCACCGATCTTAAGCTTTACACACGCGTGGGTAGCCGCGGGTCTTATGCGGGCGAGGCGCAGCCATATGTGGAGTGTGCATCTTGTCACGATCCGCATGTCGACGAGAATCCCACTTTCTTGCGGGTGGACCCGGTCGGCAGCGCCTTATGTCTGACTTGTCACAACAAATAATGGTTAGGCCGGCGTGCGCGTCATCGCAATGTGAGTATAAAGGTTGTGCTGAAGCGAGCCGTAACAAGTAGATAATATTGGGGTTGAAGAAATGAAATGACACTGTTGCGCCGACGTGGATGGAGAGCGTATCGGCGCAGCTGAATAATAAGGGGGGCGGCGCATCGACCATGGGAGTTGCGATGAGTCCGGCATTAACCAGTCAGTGGAGCGGGCGACAATAAAAACGATAGCTATGTATGTCGCGGCGAGTAACCAACTAGCATGCCGCACCGCCTTGGTCTGCGCGCTGGCCGTGCCCGCCGCGGTGTGGGCTGTGCCCGTGGATGTGTCCGGTCACCTTGGATATAGCTATCGTTCGTTCGATTCCGATTCCACCGAGGCGACCAGTAACCAACTTATCGGTGGTCTGCGCGCTCACACCTATATATGGCAGCCGTGGTTCGCCACGTTTGACGCCGGGCTGACCCTGAGCGCCGATGATTCGGAAACCGATGACGGCACCACCAGTTCCAGCACTACATCGAAGGTGATGACCGGCGACGCCTTGCTCAATGTGTTGCCCGAGAGTCGCACACCTTTTCGTTTGCTGTATCAGGCCACCGACAGTCGCGTGGACGATGTCACTATCACCAATCCCTTGGTGACATTGATCGGCGATGAGTTCAAAACCACCAATCTGGAGCTGCGGCAATCGTATATCACCGAAGCCGGCCACCGCTTGCAGGCGCGTTACGGCAACCGTACCTGGGATTCCGACGTGCGGGGGACCTTCGAGGATCAGTTGATGGGCTTGGAGCTGGACTGGCGTCCCGCGAAGCAACGGCTCATCGCCAAGGCCAATATACAAACCACTGAGCATGATATCACCGGGCGTGAGCAGGATAATCTCATCGTTGATGTCGATCACTACTATTTCCCGGCAGCCGATCTGCGCCTGGATTCCAAGGCCAGCTACTATGATTTGGAGACCTCGTTCGATGGGAGTACCGGCCTGGTTGATACCACTACCACCAATATCGCGCAAGCGTCCAGTTTCGCCTTCTGGCGTCCCATCGATCAGCGCTGGACCGTCAGCGGAGGGGCGCGGGTCTATAGCATAGAAGGTGAAAATGGCGCCCAAACCAGTGAGCAAACGCGCTTGAGTCTCACCGCTGGCTCCTTTTATCAATACAGCAAGCGGTTGCGCTTCGATATCAGCGCTGGCTATTCCAATGCGGATGTCAATGGGGCGAGCGAAGGTATCTTGAACGGGCGCTTAGGCGCGTTGTACCAATCGGATCTCATGAATGTTGGGCGCTATACTTATCAATGGTTTGGCACCGCCGCCGCGGATGGCCAGTCGACCCCGGACGAAGATATGCAGGGGCTGTCGGGCAGCTTGGGGCATGATTTGCAGCGCACTTGGTTGACTGGCGAGGCCTCGTTATTGCGAATGACTCTGAGCCAGGTGTTCAACGAGGACCTGCAATTCGGCAATGACGGTGATACCGCGCATCGCTTGGATCACAGCGGCAGTCTGGCGTGGAATCAGTCGGCATGGGGCGGGTCTACGCTACTGCAATTGACCCTGTCGGATTCCCGTAATTTTGGTGATGCGGACGATGAGCAGCAATTAGTGAACTTTCAGGCTTCACGGACTCAAAATATCAGTCGCCGCAGTTCGCTGAGTGGGCATTTGACTCTGCAAACGGTGCGACGAGATTTCGACGGGGGGTCTAATGACGGCACCGTGACGACGACCACGGCGCAGGTGAATTATCAACATAGTCAGGTGTTTGGGGTGCCGCGCTTGCTGTTTCGTTCTGATTTGCGGCTCTCCGAAGCCTCGACCGACGAGGGGTTGGATCGCAACGAATGGGAGAATCGGCTGGATTACAGCATCGGCTTGGTCAACACCAGCCTGAGCCTACGTTTGATGGATAATGGCGACGAAAGTTCCAGCCTTTTATATTTCCGCGTGACACGCCGATTCTAATTGTGCAAAAATATCCTGATTTGGCGACGACCATGTTGGCCAAATTGGCCAAAATGATTTGCTTAACCGAGGAGAGCGTCCGTTATGTTTTGCAATGCCGAGCATAGCTTTAAGTGGAAGTACGCCCTATTGGGCCTACTGGCAGGGATGTTTGTGTTTGCCCTACCCCCGACCGCGAAAGCGGAATATGCCGACGTCATTATCAATAACTACGCGGATGCGGCCGGTATGCGGCCAGTGGTGTTTCCGCATTGGTTCCATCGTGTGCGTTTCCGCTGCAAGGTGTGTCATGCGGACCTCGGCTTTCAGTTCAAGGCCGGTGGCAATAAGATTACTATGGCTAAGATAATTGACGGTAAGTTTTGCGGCGCCTGCCACAATGGCGAAATCGCCTGGTCTGTTGAGAACTGCAATATGTGCCATTCCGGCATCCCCGGAACACCAACGCACATTCACGGTAGCACCGTGCAGCGTCTGGTGGCGCCTCCCTATAAGGCGCTAAACAGCAAGTAATTAACCGTTGAGGAATGTCATCATGAGCCAGTACATGAAATCCTTTGTCGGTGCCGTGGCGTTGACTATGGTCGCATCCACCTCGGCCGTCGCCGGGTCGGGCGTCAGTGGTGCCGGTGCCGTCTCAGCGGCCCAGTTGCTGTGGATGTCGGCGGATGTGTCTTCCGCCAACATCTTTAACCGCAATCTCAAGAAGGAAAAGGACCCCAATGCGCCGCCGCCCGAGTCCGGCTATCACGATCCGGAGAACGACGGCACGCATATCCTCCAGCCGCCCAAGGAAGCCTATGTGGGTTTGCCGACGACGGAATTCGGCAACCACGTGGATTGGGTGAAGGCCATTGATCAGGACAAGTTGTCGCCGCGTTGGGACCGCTTTGATTCCAGTGAAGAGCCCTTCGTCATGGATTTGGACATCGTTCGTGAAGTGAAGGCCTCCGTGCCCGACGTGGTATTCCCCCACCGTCAACACACGGAATGGTTGGCCTGCGCAAATTGCCATCCGGCGATCTTTGTGCCGCAGAAAGGCGCCAACCAGATAAATATGTCTGCCATTCTGCTGGGCCAGAAATGCGGCGTGTGTCATGGTAAGGTCTCCTTCCCCATCACGACCAAGACCTGCACAAAATGCCATTCCAAGCCCAAGCCCGAAGACTGGTCGCCGCCTCTGAGTGACGCGACTCTCAAGAATCCCTGGCGTTAGTCCGATAACAGTGCGCCGCCACGAGGGTCGTGGTGGCGCTGTTTACTCGATCACGATGATGTTTCATCTGCCGTCCGCTCGTCGCAGTGGCGGTGGCGCTGAGTCTGGCGTTGGGCTGGTAGCGCGCTTGATTGCTTAATTAAGGATGATTGGGTTGCAGCCGGTGCGGACCTACGAATTCGGCGAGGGTATCATGAGCTGTAAGGGAAGACTGGTTTCTTTAGCGGTAACGGCAGTCCTATATGGTTGTGCCGGAACGGGCGAATCGGAGCCTCCGATGACCGCTCCGGCATTAGATTCCGGTGCCACAGCGCCGCGACAAACGGCGGAGCCGCCCAGGACCGCGACTATTTCCAAGCCTGGAGGGGCCTCCCCCGCGCCTCCCCCCGTTCCAGTGGTTGAAGCACAAGTGCGTGAGCCGGTGATGGCGGCGCCTCAACCCATAGCGCGGTCTGCACCTGCGGTCACGGCAGTGACTAAGTCGGTCCCCGCGCCGCGCGTCGCGTCCGCCGCGCCCAAACCTCAGGCCTCGACCACCGTCGCAACCCAGCCGCAGGGCAAGGAGACCGTGGTTGCGGATCGCAAATCACGTACTTTCTTGGTGACCGCGGACATGAAAACCGCGGCCCACCCGTATTTCGGCAAAGGAAAAGAGCTGGGTTTTGTCGTCGATGGCGTCCCTGGAAAAGAGTTGGCGCTGACGCGGGGTGTCACCTACACCTTCGAAGTCGATACCGGTATACAGCATGATTTTTATTTCACCACCAGCGCGGTCGGTTGGGGTGGCGGTACCGTGACCGACGGTGTAAAGGGCCAATTCATTTATCGGGGTGTAGCGACTTTTACGCCTAGCGACAAAACACCGGATACAGTCTTCTATCAGTGCCGCAACCACAAGTTTATGGGTGGCAAGCTGCATATCGCCCATGTCGGAGACAAAGTCACGCTGGGTGGCGGGGCGGTTGTGGGCGATGAGCAAACCGTCGCTGTCGATATCTCGCCCCAGAAGGTCAAGCAGAAACTCGGTTTTGCGGACATGGTGATCGGTGGCTCCTCGGCCTCTGCCAAGCGTATTGCCGCCAGCGGTAATGTTGAGGCGCAAGGCATGGTGGCTGAAGCCAAGCAGCACTTGAGCGTGGCACGTAGTGCCTTGAGCGCCGGTGACCATGCCAAGGCCATGGGGGCGGTGGACGAGGCCTTGCGCTTGATGAACACGGCGACTCGCTTGGTGCCCGACGAATCCTCTGTGGTGGATGAGAAAGTCCGTTACGCGGAACTGCGTGAGCAAGCTTCGAGCTTCGAGGCCTCTTACAGCGCCAATGAGTCACGGGGCATGAAGCCCAAGGCGGGTCAGGAGCTGAATCGCGACACTTATGACCGCTTACTCAAGGATGCGGAGTCTTTGGCGGCTAATGGCGACTATGCGTCAGCCAATGGTAAGCTCGATGACGCCAATCAATTAATATCCGCGGCGCTCAGTGCCATGCTGCATGGCCAAGAAATGGTCTATGACAAGAATTTCGCGACCCCCAAAGAACAGTACGAATATGAACTCTCGCGCTATAAGAGCTATGAGGAGTTAGTGCCGGTGGCGATCGAAGAACGTAAGCCGGCGCCGCAAACCGTCAAGCTGATGGATGAATTGGTGGTGCGCAGCACGGAGATACAAGATGAGGCGCTGGCGTTGGCCGCCCAGGGCGATTACAAGATGGCTATCATGGCGTTGGAAGCGGCTACCGCGCGCGTGCAGAGAGCATTGCGTTTGGCCGGCGTGCAATGATGAGCTGATGAACACCCTTGTCGGCGCTTTGCGCTGGCCTGCGCTTGGGTGGACAGCGCTCAAAAAAGCGATATAGTACCAGGGGCCCGCCTGGAAGAGGGTGGGCCGTACAGATGGGGAAGGCATGATAACGCGCACAGGTCGATACGACTGGAGGGGGCTCAAGGCATTTCTATACGGCGCTACGTTCGCCGTGTTGGCCGTGGTGGCGGTACCGCTGCAGGCTGAGCAAGCCGCTGAGCCGGAAGATGGGCCGGTTTGGACCAAGGGTTTGCATTTTCAGACCGAGGGCGAAGTAGTGCCCGTGGCTGAGGATGGCATCCATGATCCCCACAATGATGCGGTGAGGATACTGCAAGAGCCGGTCGAGTCGATGCTCAACTTTCCGCGCGACGATCAAGGCATCATCAATTGGGTCACTGTGTTGCGCGACGGCCTGATTTCCCCCAGACAGAGCTTGAGCGGCGAGCAGGATATGTATGCCGCTGATTTCGACATCGTGTTCAAGAACACCGGCTCTATGCCTCATGTGCGCTTCCCGCATCTTGCGCACACGGAATGGCTGACTTGTGCCAACTGCCATCCGGCGATATTTCTGCCGCAAAAAGGCGCGAATCCTGTCACCATGTCGAGAATAATCGAGGGTAAATACTGCGGCGTGTGCCACGGTAAAGTTGCTTTCCCGCCCACTATGAATTGCGGACGATGCCACTCAGTGCCTCGCGAATCCACCGGATTGCGCTAGCCTTCGCCTTAGGCGGAGGAGTGCTGGCCTTGAGCGGTTGCGCTATGTTGCGCGATGCGCCTGAGGAGACGGGCGCCGTCTCGCCATCCACTTCGACAACCCCCGCTTCTGCGGGCGCGGCGACGCCATCCGCTGCCGCTGGGCAGGCCGGCGGCTCTCTGTTTTACATGGAATCCATCACCGGTGGTGCGGTAGGCAATAGAATTTTCGGTACGGGGGAATTGCGCGATATTACTACTGGTGATACCGAAGGGTTGGTGCAGGTCACCGATTTCCGTTTTCGTCGCCCCGTCGCCGTGGCGGCGCGCGATCACGACCTGTATGTAGTCGATGCCGACCGCGAGGAAGTGTTGGTCTACGACCGCTTCAGCGCCCGAGTGCAAAGCGTGTTGCAATTGCGCGGCCTGGTGGCCGGCGATGTGGCGGATATCTATGTCGGGCCCGACCGTTCCATCTACCTGGCCGATACCCTGGGTTCGCGCGTGTTGCAATTCAATCGCAACGGTAAATTAGTGCGCACCTATGAAGATCGTCTGAACCTGGCGCGCCCGGTCGCAGTGTCGGTGGATGAGAATACCGGTGATGTCTATGTGGCTGACGGCGTTTTGGATCACGTCGTGGTGTTCAATCGAGCCGGGAAGTTGTGGCGCGCGCTTGGTTCGCGCGGCGAGGGTGATGGAGAATTCTTGAACATTACCAGTATGGCGCGCGGTCCCGATGGGGTGTACGTGGTGGCCCGCTTGGGTCATCGCGGTCAAGTGTTGGCGGACAATGGCGCGCATGCCTATAACCTGGAGGCGAACGCCATCGTATTTCCTAACAGTGTGGCGGTGGATGTCACCAATCACGTCTACGTCACGGATTTCTTCGATAATGCCATCAAAGTATTCAAGCAGGGTAAGCTGGTTGCGACCGTGGGAGGAACGGGCTCCGGCCCGGGTCGTTTCAAGGGCATATCCGATGTGTGGTTGGAGAGCGGCTTTTTATATGTCGCCGACAGTCTCAACGGCCGGGTGCAAGTGTTCCGCTTGACGGCGGCCGGGCAATAGATATGCTCATACGCGTAGCGCTGGCCGCCGTGGCAGGGATGGCGCTGATGCTGGGCGGCTGCGCTTCAACGCAAAGCGTCATGCGCTACCACCCTGAAGCTGCGGCTCCCGTTGCCGTTGTGTGGCCCGCGCCGCCGGACGTCCCGCGTTATGAATACGTGGGTGAGCTGGTCGGCGAGGACAATTTCCAGAGCATCAACGAAGGTATCGCCACTGCCGGTACCCGCTTCCTCAAATGGCTGGTGGGGCTGTCATCTAATAGGCATGTTCCGACCGTGCTGCAGCGTCCGCAGGGCGGTGTGGTGGATCCGGCGGGGCGTGTCTATGTTACCGACGTGAGTCGCCAGGCCGTGTACGTGTTCGATGAAGTTGCCGGTGATTTACAGGTCTGGGACATGGCCTCCGCGAGCGAGCGTTTCCTGGCCCCTATCGGCGTCGTGCTAGGCGCCAACGACGAAGTGTGGGTGGCGGATGCCGAGCTGAAAGCTGTGATACGTTTGGACGCGGATGGCAAGCCGCTGGGCAAGATCGGTCTGGATCAGCTGACCCGGCCCACGGGATTGGCGCGTGATGCCGAGCGCGGTCGCCTCTATGTGGCCGACACGCATAGTCACGATATCAAGGTGTTCGATGACAGTGGTGTCTTGCTCGCCACCCTAGGTCGGCGTGGTGAGGCGCCCGGAGAATTCAATAGTCCGACCTACCTGGCCTTTGCCCAGGACCGTTTGTACGTCAGTGATACCCTGAACGCACGGGTCCAGGTGTTGTCCACGGAGGGGGAAGCCTTGGCCGTATTCGGCGAACGCGGCGTGTTCGTCGGTGACATGCCGCGCCCCAAGGGAGTGAGCGTCGATAAAGACGGTAACATCTATGTGGTAGAAACCTATTTTGATTATTTGTTAATATTCAACGCCAAAGGTGAACTGCTGTTGCCGCTAGGCGGAACCGGCAGCAATATCGGTGAGTTTTATCTCCCGGCCGGCGTATGGACCGACCATCGTGATCGGGTGTACATCGCCGACAGCTTCAATGGTCGGGTAGTGATAATTCAGTTCCTGCGGGGGGGCCATGAGCGGCAAGCGACGACATCCTAGCGTACTAGCGCTCGCTGCGGTGCTGCTTATGGGTTGGTCCCTGAGCGGGTGGGCGGAGCGTATCTCCGACATCCGCAACACCAAGCACAACTTCTCCGCGACGGTGATTCCGATCTTGCCCGATGGCGCGCAACGTAACGCCGCAGCCTCGAGTGAGTCGCAAATTTGCGCCTTCTGCCACACGCCCCATGGCGCCACCAAGGCTCCCAAGGCGCCATTGTGGAATCGTAATCTCTCCGTGTCCACCTACACGCCCTATAGCTCGGGCTCACTCGATGCCATCGACCTTGATCAACCCCGCGCCAAATCCAAATTGTGCTTGTCCTGTCATGACGGCACCTTGGCCTTGGGTTCGGTGAACGTGCTTAATCGCGTCGAGAATGCGCGCATTGATATGAGCGGCCCGGGTATCGGGTCAGGCGACAGCATCCCGGCAGGCCAAGGCGAGCGCACCGGTTTCACCCGCCGCCTGGGCGTTGATTTGACCAACGATCATCCCATCTCCTTCACCTTCGATTCCGCCCAGGCGGTGCGTGACGGCGAATTGTACGATCCTAATTTGGTGACTCAAGTCGGCGAGCGCGTGCGCGGCACCCAACCGCCATTGTTGCCCTTGGAGGAAGAGCGGGTCGAGTGCATCAGTTGTCACGACCCGCACATTCGCGACACGTCCGGTGACAACGTCAAGTTTCTGCGCGCCAACCGCTTCCAGCAAGGCGAGCCGGTGGACGGCCAGTTCGATGCCAATAACGACATTATCTGTTTGGCCTGTCACGACAAGGAGGGCTGGGTGGGTTCGGCGCACGCTCACACCGGCGTGGCAACCTATGAATATGAACCCAGTGCCGCAGAGGTGCGCGAATTCCCCCAGAATATCCAAGTATGGCAGGCGGCCTGTTTGAACTGCCATGATCCGCATAGCGTACAGGGTTCACGGCGTCTGTTGCGCGAGGGCTCGGATGGCCCGGTGGCCATCACCGCCAGCGGCGCTAAACTCAAGCACGGCGGCCGGCCCGCCATCGAAGAGACCTGCTATGCCTGTCACTCGGCCGATGGCGGGGTGCTGCGCGGTGGTCATACCGGCGGCAACCAAAGCACCCCGGGTTTCGGCGTCCCCGACATCAAGACCGACTTCACGACCCTGGCGCGTCACATGCCCATCGCCAACTCCGATCAAGTGGCGGGGGAGGGCTTCGATCGTGATTCCGGCCATAACATCGGCACCGGGAACCTCCAAGGTGACGGCAAGGATTTCGTCGAGGAACCGCTCAACAAGGGCAAGGGCAATCCCAACAATCGTCACGCCGAGTGTACCGACTGCCACAATCCGCATCGTGTAATTCGCAATCGCCAATTCAATGACAACCCCGCCATCCCCGATCCCGAGGAAGGCACCCACAACCATACCGCGGCCCAAGTGGGCGGGACCCTCGAGCGCCATCACACGAACCTGGCCTCGGGGGTGTTGCGCGGCATCTCGGGCGTGGAACCGGGTAATTGGCCCACCACGGAGTTCGGCAGTGAGCCCACCACCTTCGAGGTCAAACGCGGTGATCCCGGGGTAGGCGGCAGCACCGATGTGAGCGCGCCGTATGTGACGCGCGAATATCAAGTGTGCATGAAGTGCCACTCCAATTATGCCTATGACAGCGCGCCGGCGCTGGGCTCGTTCCGTGGCGGCACGCCGCCGGGCACCAACGCCATGTTCGAGTACACCAACCAAGGCATGGAGTATCAATCGCCCGAGGAGCACAAAGGGGTGGATACGCCGCCCACGCCGACTGGCGCTTTCGTCAATGGGGTGGTAGGGACCTGCACCGACACCTATACCGACGCCAATTACGCCGTGCCGGATGGTTACCTGGGCTATCTCGACAACAACGGTAATTGCATCAATCTGAAAGACAATAATCATCGCGCCTGGCATCCGGTCATCACCGATACCGGACGCAGCATCGATGATCGCACCAATTTGCATGCTCAGCGCAGTCCTGACTTGTGGCGGTCGCCGTTCAACTTGGCAGTGGGCGTGCAGACCATGTACTGCACCGATTGCCATGGATCGGACACCGCTGTCAGTGACGGCGTCATCCCCCGTGGCGGTGCGCAGGGTAATGTATGGGGGCCGCATGGTTCCAACAACGATTTCTTGTTGAAGGGGCCGTGGGACGATCAAACCGGCGAGCAGCAACCTGACGGCTTATGTTTCCGCTGCCATGAGTATCAGTACTACGGCCAATCTTTTACGGCCGCCGTGACGTCCGCCGACACCAAGCCCAGCGGCTTCCAGCGTATCGGCGGTGGCGGCGCCTGCGTGGGTGTGCCCAGCGTCAACTTGCATACCGGGCATGCGGTGCAAGGCGTGGTGAGTAACTTCCGTTGTACTTATTGCCATATCGCTGTGCCGCACGGCTGGAAGAACAAGAACTTCCTGGCCAACCTCAACGATGTCGGCCTGGAAGCGGGTCTTCCGGCAGGGACGCAGGTGCGCACGCCCAGTCCACAGCGTTACTACAAAGGGCCGTACTACAATGGTTCGGCGCTCAAGGTCGTCAATTTCAAGCGTAGCGGCGCCTGGACTGCGTTAAGTTGCGGTTCGGCCGGCGCGCCCGGTAACGGCAAGCGCGGCATCACCTGGATGAACGGTAGCGGCGGAGAGACCTGCGCTAATATCCCATGATCAAAGTGTTGAAGCCGCTGGCCTCGCTCAAGCTGACCTTGGTTGGCATGATCCTGCTGGCGATCGGCGCGGCGCTGAGCTACGACAATCCCGAGCACATGCCGGTGTGGGTGCTGGTGGTGCCGATGACCTGGCTGGCGGTGAATCTGTTGGCCGCCATCATCACCAACGCCCGCATCAATCGCCGGGGTGGCTTGTTGACGTTTCATCTGGCGCTGTTGGGGCTGGTGGTACTGGCGGCGCTCGGGCGGCTGACTTTTTTCGAAGCCAATATCGAGTTGCTGCAAGACCAGGCTTTCTCCGCCGATGATTTGTTCGATGTGCGCAGCGGCCCTTGGCATCCCGGGAATTTGGAGGAGATACGCTTCATTCAGGGGCCCTACACGGTCGATTATCACCCGGGCATCGTGCGCGGTGCCACCCGCAGCCAAGTGCGCATCAGCGACGAGCGCGGCAGTTGGGAAACCCGTGTGGTGGGTGACGATACGCCTTTGTTGGTCGAGGGTTACCGGCTCTACACTTCATTCAACAAAGGCTTCGCCGCCATCTTGACTTGGCTCCCCGAACAGGGTGAACCGCAGACCGGTGCGGTACATATGCCGTCCTATCCCTTGTTCGAATTTAAACAGGACAACAGCTGGACGCCGCCGGGCGGCCCGGAAATCAAATTCTGGTTACGCCTGGAGACCGGGCTGCAACAAGATGCCGCCTGGGTCTTGGATGCCGGCAAGTCGCACGGGGTGTTGGTCGTCAATACCGGCGACCAACGAGTGGAATTACAGCCCGGTGAGATGGTCCCATTAACGGGCGGCGCTTTGCGTTACGAGCGGGTGACGAGTTGGATGGGGTACAAGATATTTTATGACCCGACCCTGCATTGGTTGTTCTTTACTTCGGTGATTGGCGTGCTGGGATTGTCGGTGCATTTTTGGCGCAAGTTCGGCGCGCGGCTGCCGGTGGCCTCCACCGCCGGTCTGCGCCCTGATGGCCCTAACCCCTACGCCCAGGCGCGCAAAGGAGCGTAATGATGAACGAGATCAACCCGGTCGCGACTGAGTTGCCCTGGCTATATGCGGGCCTGGCGGCTTATGCCTTGGCCACCGTCATCTCGATGCGCGGCGTGGCCTCGACCCGCAGCGGCGCCGCCGGTGCGGCGGTGAATCGTTCCTATGAGCGGCCGGTGCTGTGGCTGATCGCGGCTGGCGTGGCGCTGCTGGCCATGGCCTTGGCGGAGCGTTGGATGCGTATTGGGCACGGGCCTTTCGTGAATTTATTCGAGCTGCTGATGAGTCAGCTGTTCAGTTTGGGGCTAGTGTTCATCTATGCCTACTGGCGCTATCCCATGATCCGTCCCAGCGCCATCGTGGCGTTGCCGCTGATGTGGGTGTTGGGCGTCTGGGTGCTGCTGTTGGAGCCCGTCGTCACGCCTTATCCGCCCACCTATTTCAACAACTGGCTGTGGGCGCATGTTGGGCTCGGAAAATTCTTCCTCGGCTTTTGTTTGGTGGGTACCGGACTGGCCGGCGTGCTGTTGTTACGCGAGCGATTCCCGGCTTGGTTTCGCCAATTGCCGCCCAATGAAGTGGTGGACGGCATTGCCTGGCGCTTCATGTTGCTGGCCTTCATCTTCGATAGTCTGATGTTGGTTGCCGGCGCGGTATGGGCGCAGGATGCCTGGGGCCGTTATTGGTCGTGGGATGCCTTGGAGACCTCCGCTTTCCTTACTTGGTTGGCCTTAGGCGGCGCTATCCATGCGCGCTTGACCTATAAATTGCCGATGCGCGCCGGCGCTATCTTCATCGTCATTGTGTTCATCGTGGCCTTTCTCACGTATTTCGGCACGCCGTTCTACAGTGAGGCGGCCCATAAAGGTGTGATATGAGTTCCGTCGTTATGCATCATGATTCCCAGGTGGAGAGCGCCACTGCCGGCGTGTCGGTATTATTCGTGCTGGGCATCGTGGCCCTGATCGCCATGTTGAGTCAGGGCCAGGAATTCAGTAATTTCATGCATCACGGCGCGACCTCGCAACAAACCATCGATCCCAATGCCGACCCGCGCGCCCATGCCCGGCAGGCACGCCAAGAACAGCTTGAGCTGCGCTTTGAGCAGGCGGTGGTGATGTTGCACGCCAAGCAATACGAGCACGCCATCACGGCGTTGCATCGGGTGATCGAACTTTCACCGCGTATGCCCGAGGCGCATGTCAACATGGGCTATGCGCTGCTGGGTTTGGAGAACCATGCGGCGGCGCGTGATTTCTTCAATACCGCTATTGAATTGCAGCCTTTCCAAGCCAATGCTTATTGGGGCTTGGCGGTGTCCTCGGAAGCGCTCGGTGACTTGGAGGTTGCCTTGGGCGCGATGCGTGCCTATTTGCACCTCACTCCGCCCAGTCCCGAGTCCGAGGAATATCTCCGTAAGGCGCGCGCCGCGTTGTGGGAGTGGGAAACGGCTTTGGGTCGGGGCCCGTTGCCGCCCGAAGAAGCGGAGTGGCTGCAGCGCCGTGGCCAGGAGTGGACCGATCGCAATACCCCGGCACAGGACAGGCCTGCGCCGGCGCAACGCATCATTGAGTTTCCTTCGCCCAAGCCAGCGCAGCCGCAGTAACCGTCGATTCATGTCGTGAAGATTGGGGTCGCGAGCCTGGACTACTCGCGCGCGGCTCGAAGACAATAATCCCTATCAATGTTTTTGTTATGCGGTCGTGACGGAGCCTGGGTGAATCATGCTGTGGCAATTCCTCGTCATCGTGTTGTTGACCTTATTGAATGGTTTGTTTGCTATGTCGGAGCTGGCATTGGTGTCGTCGCGCCGTACGCGTTTGTTACAACTGGCGCAGGACGGTAACCGTGGTGCCGACGCGGCCTTGCGCCTGCTGGACGATCCCACGCGTTTTCTGTCCACGGTGCAAGTGGGTATTACCCTAGTCGGTATCGTCGCCGGCGCTTACGGCGGCGCCACTTTGGGAGATGCCCTGGGGCATCAGCTGGATCATGTGGCCTTTATTGCGCCGTACGGCGATGCCGTCGCCATCACGGCGGTGGTCATCCTCATTACTTATCTTTCACTGATTCTGGGCGAGCTGGTGCCCAAACGCATCGCTTTGCACAATCCCGAGCGCCTGGCCGCACTCATGGCGCAACCGATGGAAGTGCTATCGCGCCTGGCGGCACCATTGGTTGGGTTACTTAAGCACTCCACGGAGGCGGTGCTGCGCTTGCTGCGTCTCGGCGGCGGGCGCGGTTCCACGGTGACCGAGGACGAAGTGCGTTCACTCATCAGCGAAGGGACGCAACTGGGCATCTTCGTGCCGCAGGAGCGGCAGATGATCGAAGGCGTGTTGCGCTTGGCGGATCGAAGTGTGCGCCTCATCATGACACCGCGCAGTGACATTGTGTGGCTGAATGTGGACGATGACGTGGAGACATTGTCCAACCAGCTCAAGGCCTGTGAACACACGCGCTATCCCGTGTGCCGTGGATCGGTCGACGAAATCATCGGCGTGGTCCACGCAAAACATTTATTGGAACAGATACTGCGCAGCGAATCGCTCGATCTGGAGGTATGCATAGTGCAGCCGCTGGTGGTGCCGCGTGCCATTGCCGCTTTGCAGGTGCTCGATCAATTCAAAAAAGCCCATGTGGATATCGCCATCGTGGTGGATGAATTCGGCACAGTGGAAGGTCTGCTCACCCTCACCGATATCATGGAAGCCATCGCCGGTGAATTTCCCGATGTGGGCGAGGCGGTGGAGGATTACGCACTGGAGCGGCCGGATGGCAGTTGGCTGGTCGACGGGATGATGCCCATGGATGAGTTCGAGGAACGTTTGGGACTGTCCGGCTTGCGCGCCGGTGGGCGCTACGAAACCGTCGCGGGATTTATACTGCATCGGCTCGGTCACTTGCCGAGCACGGGTGAGAGTATGGAAGTTCGTGACGTGCGTTTCGAAATCGTCGACATGGATGGCCGGCGCATCGACAAGATCCTAGTGCAACCACCGGCTGCGCTGGAAGGCGAAACGCTGGATTTGTGAGGTGTCGGCTCCCTCCTCAGCTGTGCTCTTGATGGTTTGGCGGCGTGGCACGGCGCGCCTCGGCCTCCACGAAAACGCGTTTTACGCGCGGGAAGCGTTGCTTAATATTGATATCCAGTTGCGCGATCACCCGCTCCATATCGCCCGCCGGCACTTTATCGGCGAAATCCACGCTGAGATTGGCCAGGATGAAGTCGGGTCCGATGTGCATGGTCAGCACTTCGTTGACGTGATCGATTTCGTCATGTTGGCGCGCCAAATCGCGGATGCCGTTGACGACGTGCGGGTTGGCGCTCTCGCCGATCAGCAGGCCCTTGGTTTCATGGGCCAGCCAGGCGGCGGTGCCGGCGAGTATCAGGCCGATGATGATGGACGCGGCACCGTCGAAATAGAGATTTCCAGTCCATTGGCCGAGCGCGGTGGCGATGAGTGCGACCAAGAGACCTACCATTGCCGCCGAATCCTCGAACAGCACCACGAACAGGGCCGGGTCTTTGCCGCGTTGCACCGCTTCGAGATAGCCCCATTGGCCCTTGCTGCGGCGAAATTCCTTGAACGCCACCCACCATGCACCGCCCTCGAACAACATCGCCAAGCTCAGCACGATGTAGTTGATCAGGGGATTGGTGACCTGTTCCGGTTCCAGCACGCGGTGCACGCCTTCATAGATCGACACGCCTGCGCCTATGGCGAAAATCAGAATCGCGACCACGAAGCTCCAGAAATACACCTCCTTGCCGTAGCCGAAAGGGTAACGTTCATCGGCCGGTTTGCGTGCTTGCTTGATACCGTACAGCAGCAGGAGCTGATTGCCCGTGTCCGCCAGGGAGTGCACGCCCTCGGCGAACATCGCCGAGCTGTTGGTGAGAAAGGCTGCGACAAATTTACTGATGGCGATAAGGGAATTGCCGATCAACGCGGCGATGATGGCTTTGTGTGATGCGGGATTGGCCATGGTTGTAATGGAATGGTAAGTGACGGCTCGACATTCTATCCTATCGGTGCGCGGAGCGTTACGCTGTCATTGGACTATGGAATGATATTCACTATTGACCAGCGGCGAAATCATGCCGCACCCCGGCGGGGGGTGTGCTTGAGTCTCGTGCGTCGCCTCGTCCACGGAGTCCCGCGGCGTGGGCACACGCTGGTTTTGGCGTTGGCACTGCTAGGCGCCGGTTGCGGGACTCTGCCGCCGGCGCCTGACACCGTTCCCTGGCCCGAGTCGCGCGCCACGCCCGCGCCTGCCCCAGGTGAGCAAAGGCGAGATATGGCCGGCATCGCATTGTCCATGGTGGGCGTCCCTTATCGTTACGGCGGCGCCGATGCCCGTGGCTTCGATTGCAGTGGTTTGGTGTATTGGAGCTATTTGCAGCTCGGGCGCAATGTGCCGCGCACAGTTGAGAGGCAATACGCCGCCGCGCATAAAGTGCCCAAGCGGGATATCCAGCGCGGTGATTTGCTGTTCTTTCGTTTGAACAGTCGCCGTATCAGTCATGTCGCCATTGCGCTGGGTGACGGCCGCTTCGTTCATGCGCCCTCGACGGGCAAACTGGTCAGCGTCACGTCGTTGCATGCGCCCTATTGGCGCACTCGCTTGATCGCGGTGCGCCGGTTCTGAGTTCTTGCTCCCGCTCGCGGGAGAGGGCGCGTTTGACGAGTGTTTACATTGACTGCGCCTAACCCACCCTACATTGGTGTTCGCGAAATCCGAAAGCAGTGATGGATGCGTGGATTGCGCGCATAATCCTGCGGCAGTGTGGTGCGGCTGATATTCTCGATGTTCCACTCGGCTAAGGCCTCACTGTCTATCTTGAAGCCGCGATAATTGTTGGAGAAGATCAGCACGCCATCCGGCGTCAGTAAGCGCGCCGCCTGATTCAGCAATGTCACATGATCGCGTTGTATATCCAGCGTGCCCCGCATGCGCGCCGAATTGGAAAAAGTGGGCGGGTCAAGAAATATCAAATCAAAGCGATCATGTTTATCCGCGGCATCGGCCAGCCATTGCAGGCAATCGGCCTGTACATAGCGGTGCTGCGTGCCGGTATAGCCGTTCAAGTGCATGTTGCGCCGCGTCCAATCGAGATAAGTGCGCGACATATCCACTGTGGTGGTAGTGGTCGCGCCGCCTGCCGCCGCGTAGACCGTTGCCGTGCCGGTGTAGGCGAATAGATTCAGGAAGCGTTTCCTGGTCGCGAGCTCGCGCAGCAACGCGCGGGTAAGGCGATGGTCGAGGAACAAGCCGGTGTCGAGATAGTCGTCGAAGTTCACTAGTAAGCGCAGGCCATTCTCCTGAACTTCGAAGTAGCGCCCCGCCGCGGCTTGTCTGGTGTATTGCGCCGCGCCTTTCTGTTTTTGCCTCAGCTTGAAATGCACGCGCTCGGGCGCGATGTCCAGCGCTCGAGGAATTACCGCCAGCGCGACTCGGCGCCGCGCATCGGCATTTTTCTCTTCCACGCTCTTGGGCGCTTGATATTCCTGCACGTGCGCGTGCCACTGCTGCTCGCTTTGGTAAAGATCGATGGCGAAGGCGTATTCGGGCATGTCGGCATCGTAGAGTCGATAGCAGGTCACAGCGTTGCGTTGCGCCCAGCGGCCGAGCGTCTTGAGGTTCTTGCGCAAGCGATTGGCCAACATCTCCGCGCCGGGGCCGAGCCGGTCCATCCATGCGCTTCCTTCGCCTGCGCTCGCGGATTTTCTGTCCTTGCGTACTGGCGAGAGAGGGGGAGTTGCAGGGGAATGAATAGCGTCGGGTCTATCCGCACCCATGAACCACTGCGGTTCTACCTCGAATACCAGCAGCTTGCAGGCCAACGCGCCGTTGTAGAGTGAATACTTCTTGCGCGCACGAATGCCGATGTTCTTGCCCAGCTCCGGCTCGCCGGTGAGGACGGCGGCGCGCCAGCCGGTGAACAGGTCGCGTAATTTCTCCCCTAAGGTGTCATACAACGCTTGCAGCGTCGCGGCGTTGCCCAGCCGTTCCCCGTAAGGCGGATTCACCGCGAC
>CALZJG010000072.1 GCA_945787555.1 uncultured Chromatiaceae bacterium
AGCGCGACATGGAGCCGGTCTTGATTTGACCCGCGCTGGTGGCTACCGCCAAGTCGGCGATGAAGGCATCTTCGGTTTCGCCGGAGCGGTGCGACACGACGGCGGTGTAGTTGGCCTTTTTGGCCATGTCGATGGCCGCCAGGGATTCACTCAGCGTACCGATCTGATTGACCTTGACCAAGATCGAATTCGCCACGCCCTTGTCGATCCCTTCTTGCAGTATCGCCGTGTTGGTGACGAATAGATCATCGCCTACCAATTGCACGCGTTTGCCGATGCGCTCAGTGAGCAACTTCCAGCCTGCCCAGTCGTCCTCGGCCATACCATCCTCGATGGAGACGATGGGATAGCTTTCCGCCCACTTGGCCCAATAATCTACCATTTGCTCGGAGCTGAGCTTTCTGCCTTCGGCGGCCAAATGATAGTGGCCGTCTTTGTAAAACTCTGTACTGGCCGGGTCGAGCGCAATGACGATGTCCGTGCCGGCCTTGAAACCGGCCTTGTCGATGGCGGTGAGTATCGCTTCGATCGCCGCTTCGTTGGAGGGCAAATCAGGCGCGAAACCGCCCTCATCGCCCACCGCGGTGTTCATGCCCTGGGCGTGCAGCACTGATTTCAGCGCGTGAAACACCTCAGCGCCGTATCGCACCGCCTCAGACAAGCTGGGCGCACCCACCGGCATGATCATGAACTCTTGCATGTCGACATTATTGTCGGCATGCGCGCCGCCGTTGATGACATTCATCATCGGCACCGGCATGGTGAGCGGTCCGTCACCGGCGAGATAGCGATACAACGGCTGCCCCGCCTCCTGCGCCGCCGCGCGCACGCTGGCCAGCGAGACGGCGAGGATGGCATTGGCGCCCAAGCGACCCTTGGTGGGCGTACCGTCTAGCTCGACCATGAGGTGATCGATGCGTGCTTGGTCCATCGCATCTTGCTTGAGCAGCGCGGCGCGGATCTCGCCGTTGACATGCGACACGGCCTTGCGCACGCCCTTGCCGCCGTAGCGCGACTTGTCTCCATCGCGCAACTCCACCGCTTCGCGTGACCCGGTGGATGCACCGGACGGCACCGCCGCGCGGCCGCGCGCGCCGGAAGCGAGCACCACATCGGCCTCGACGGTGGGATTGCCGCGCGAATCGATAATCTCGCGCCCACGAATTTCTACGATCTCAGACATTGCTTTCTCCCTATCCAAATTTCAAAAAAACCACGGGCGCGCGAATGATCGCGCCGCCCTAAAACCAATAGCGTGTCATTTGCGGTTACTAGGAACTCGCCACTATTAAGCCACACGCTTAAGCGCTTGCAGCTCGACTTCTTCACTCCCCCTCCCGCAAGCGGGAGAGGGTCGGGGTGAGGGCGTAAGGCGTACTTGCGCTCTACACGATGACACCACACATCATCTCCTCACGCTGTCGCCTGCGCCGCCCTCGCTTCCCTCTCCGCACCAGCGAGAGAGGGAACGCATCATCACAACGTCCTCAGACTGATGTCACAAGCGCTCTATAGCCTGATCTCGGTCAGTAGATTATTGCCGCTCGGCCAAACCCCGCGCCTTGACGGCGCGATCGATCTCCACCAACACCGCCAGCAGTTCCTCCATGCGTCCCAGCGGCCAGGCGTTGGGGCCGTCACTGAGTGCTTTATCCGGATGGGGGTGAGTCTCCATGAACAGGCCCGACACACCCGCCGCTACCGCCGCGCGCGCCAACACGGGCACGAATTCGCGCTGCCCACCGGACGTGCCGCCAGCGCCGCCGGGCAATTGCACCGAGTGAGTGGCATCGAACACCACCGGACAGCCGGTGTCGCGCATCACCGCCAAGGAGCGCATGTCGGAAACGAGATTGTTATAGCCGAACGAAACCCCGCGCTCGCACACCATGATCTGCTCGTTACCCACCGCCAGCGCTTTCTCCGCCACGTGCTTCATGTCCCAGGGTGCGAGAAACTGGCCCTTTTTGATGTTGACCGGTTTACCCGCGCGCGCGACATTTTGAATGAAGTTGGTTTGGCGACACAGAAACGCCGGCGTCTGTAACACATCGACCACCGCCGCGACTTCATCCAAGGGGGTGTCTTCATGTACGTCGGTGAGTACCGGCACGCCGATTTGTTGCTTGACCTTTTCCAGTATACGCAAACCCTCTTCCAAACCCGGGCCGCGAAAGCTGCTCACCGAGGTACGGTTGGCCTTGTCGAAAGAGGATTTATAAATGAACGGCACACCCAAGCGGGCGGCGATCTCTTTCAGCTGGCCGGCCGTCTCCAGCGCCAGCGCCTCACTTTCGATCACACAGGGACCGGCGATCAAAAACAACGGGTGGTCCAATCCCACCTCGAATCCACATAATTTCATGATGCTACCTTCTGTGTCGCGTCGTGCCGGGCCCGCGCAGCACGGACGAATTGCGTGAACATGGGATGACCATCGCGGGGCGTGGACTTGAATTCAGGATGGAACTGGCAGGCCACGAACCACGGATGGTCGCGCAGCTCGATCATCTCCACCAAGTTACCGTCCTCCGAGCGCCCTGCAATCACCAGCCCCGCTTCCTGCAAGCGATCCAAGTAACGGTTGTTGAACTCATAGCGATGGCGGTGACGTTCGGAAATCAGTTCCACGGCATAAGCCTCGCGCGCTTTCGTCCCCGCCGCCAAGCGGCAGATCTGCGCACCCAGGCGCATGGTGCCGCCGAGATCGGATTGTTCGTCGCGGCGTTCCACTTTGCCCTCGGAGGTCATCCATTCGGTGATTAACGCAATGACGGGGTGCGGCGTGTCATGGTTGAATTCGGTGCTGTGCGCGCCGGACAAACCGGCCACGTTACGCGCGAATTCGATCACCGCCACTTGCATGCCCAGGCAAATGCCGAGATAAGGGATCTTATTGCGGCGCGCGTATTCCACCGCCTTGATCTTGCCTTCCACGCCGCGCTCACCGAAACCACCGGGGACCAGGATGGCGTCCATGCCTGTGAGCTGATCGACGTCCTCCAGCAGGGTTTCGGAATCGATGTAATGAACCTCGACTCGAGTGCGGGTTTGGATGCCGGCGTGGCGCAAGGCCTCGGTGAGCGACTTGTACGATTCGGTCAGCTCCACGTATTTGCCCACCATGGCGATCTTTACCGTGGCCTCGGGATGTTCCATCGCGTCCACCACGCGCTCCCACTCGGAGAGGTCGGCCTTGGGAACCTCGAGACGCAGCCGTTTGGCGACGATCTCGTCCAGACCTTGGGTGTGGAGCAGCATAGGAATCTTGTACACATTGTCCACGTCCACGGCGGTGATGACCGCGCTCTCCTGCACGTTGGTGAACAAAGCGATCTTGCGCCGCTCCTCGGCGGGCAGCGGTCGTTCGGAGCGGCACATCAATACGTCGGGCTGGATACCGATGGAGCGCAATTGCGCCACCGAGTGCTGGGTCGGCTTGGTCTTGAGTTCACCGGCCAC
>CALZJG010000073.1 GCA_945787555.1 uncultured Chromatiaceae bacterium
CTATGGTGAGAGCATGCCGATCAGCGATAACGCTACCACGCAAGGATTGGCAGAGAACCGCCGCGTCGAACTGCACATCCTGAGGCGCTGATGACTGGTGCCTGCGCTGCTTGAGATTGCCGGGGTCAAGTGGATGGTGCGTGTTCAAAGACACCCTCTCCTCCAGGGAGAGGGTGTCAAGTGGTGAGTAGTGTTTCCTCCCGGCATATTTCCCTGCACCCAAACCCTCTAGTAGCACCAGAGAGTTCTGCAGCGGCGCTGTGTAATTCGTGTAACCTAGTCTCCCTTTACTTGGATATGTAGCTCGGGGTTTACCGTCGGTAAGGTTGTCACGTAAGCGGCTACCTGACGATCTTCGCCTTAGAATGTCAGGGAGCGCTCTTGCGCACTCTGACCTACATTGGGTCAGACTAGTCACCAAGCACGACACTGGCTCCCGAAGGCTAATGCATCTGTGGCTATTCTCTGGGCGAATTTACCGTACTATTCGGGCCGCAAACTTTTCCAGTCTGCTATCTTGGCTGTTCGCGATACCTCTTTCACTTATCGGGAAGGCGTAGGTAGTTAGTAACTACAGCGGCAAGGTTTCTTGGTATTGGCAGGCCTCTCGTCGGTAAGCCCTCTTGCAGGCTAAGAGCGCGCTGCGAGGGGGCGCAGCTAGATGGGGTGAGGGTCTAACAAGACTCCTCCGTACTCGGAAAGCATCATTTCTTTCTCATCCCCTCACCCGGCCCTACGGGCCACGGCTCCGTCCCCCCTCGCTACGCTCTCCCCGCCTGCGGGAGAGGGTTAATTCTGAGACTTCATTTGATCCTCAACGAATGAGGCGACACTTGTGCGAATTGAACCAAATGTAGCCGGTAAGCTCCCCGGTCACCGCAAGCACGGCGGCTAGGCGGCTATACTAGCCGCAAGGACGTCGACCAGGAGCCATCATGAGTTACACCACGATCAATCCCGCCAGCGGTGAGCGCCTGCGCGAATTCTCCGTCTGGAACGCGGCCGAATTGAACGCGGCCTTGGCAGACGTTGCCGCCGTGACACCGCGTTGGGCCGCCACGGACGTCAACGAACGCTGCCGTTTGCTACGCCGCGCCGCTGAAGTTTTGCACGCACGCCGCGATGAACTGGCCGCGCTTATCACTTTGGAAATGGGTAAGCTCGCCAGCGAAGCGCGCGCCGAAGTGGAGAAATGCGCCCTGGCCTGCCACTACTATGCTGAACACGCCGCGGCGTTCGTGGCTGATGAAGTGATTGCCTCGGATGCGGCGCGCAGCTTCGTCGCTTACCAGCCGCTGGGCACGGTGCTGGCGGTGATGCCGTGGAACTTCCCGCTGTGGCAAGTGTTCCGTTTCGCGGCCCCCACATTGGCGGCGGGAAACACCGGCCTGCTCAAGCACGCCTCCAACGTACCGCAATGCGCGCTGGCCATCGAAAGTGTATTTCAGGAGGCGGGGTTCCCCAGCGGCGTGTTCCGCACGCTGATGATTTCCGCCGCGCAAGTCGAAGGGGTCATCGCCGATGCGCGCGTGCAGGCGGTGACTTTGACCGGCAGCGAACCGGCGGGCCGCAAAGTCGCCGCCGCCGCCGGCGCGCATTTGAAGAAGAGTGTGCTCGAGTTAGGTGGCTCCGATTCCTTCATCGTGCTCGAAGACGCCGACCTCGAAAGCGCGGTGCGCGTCGCCGTGCAATCGCGCTTTCTCAACGCCGGGCAAAGTTGTATCGCTGCGAAACGATTCATCGCTGTCGATGCGATCGCCGATGCATTCGCCGCGCGCTTCAACGCCGCAGTGGAAAAACTTCAACCCGGTGATCCGGCACAAGCGCAAACGACACTCGCTCCCATGGCGCGCGGTGATCTGCGCGATGAATTACACCAACAAGTGCAAACCAGCCTCGCGCGCGGCGCCGTGAAATTGTGCGGCGGCGAGCCGCTGCCCGGGCCGGGATTTTATTACGCCGCAACGCTGCTCGATCACGTTGTCCCCGGCATGCCTGCCTACGATGAAGAGCTGTTCGGCCCCGTGGCCGCGATTATCCGCGCCCGCGATGAACAAGACGCCGTGCGTATCGCCAACGCCAGTCGCTTTGGCTTGGGCGGTAGCGTGTGGACGCGCGACGTCGCGCGCGGCGAACGTCTTGCTCGGTTAGTACAAGTCGGCGCCTGCTTCGTGAACGGCTTGGTGAAAAGTGACCCGCGCCTGCCCTTCGGCGGCGTGAAGGCCTCGGGCTACGGGCGCGAGCTGTCGCAACACGGTCTGCGTGAATTCGTGAATGCTAAGACGGTGTGGGTGGGGTGATGGTGTGCGAGTCTTCTGTCAAGGGTTCTGTGACTAATCGGCTATTACGAGCCCTGTCCCGAGTGACACGAGGGATCTTAGCGAGGGGACGTGGCGAGTAATATTCTGCAGCAGGCTACTATCAGTTCAGCGAGATACAAGATTTCTCTCTTCAGTCGCAATGACAAAGTCGAAGTAATCAAAGGCTCCTTAAGACCAGATAGCGTTGCGCTGCCCGGGGGGCTAAGTGTTGTGTGGTCCAAATTGTGTAGACGCGTATCCCATGAACTAGGGCGCGCCCGCTGATGCTCGTGCCAGCACGGATGCAATGCAAGTGACCCGCCCATATGGACTGCAAGAAAACCTGGGTAAGGAGCGCTTGTTGATGAGTCTCTCGATTCCGCCCGCGCTACATCAAGGCTACGTTTATGTAGGTTGACCCCAGTAGGATGCGGTGAGCGTCGTGAGCCGCATCGGTCGCGTAACGTGTGATAGGAAATCGTGTCGCTTGCGGCAACGGTTTCACGGCATTGATGCGGGCTTTCGCGCCGGCCGGCGAGTGACCTGTCGCTGCGCGGCAAAAGCATCGTCACCAAGAGAAAGGCCGCCCGGAGCCGGTGCCGCGTAGACTGCCCGCAGTACCCTATGCAAGTCGCCGCCGAGGGGGGTTGTCAACGGCGACTCCTCTTCGCTTCAGTGACTACGGCTAATGGCGCAGGTGCTGACGCTCCATCTCTCTGCGGTGGTTCTGTCATCCATCATAAACATCATTATGGCCCCCTTCCTCATTCCTGCTGAACGACGCCCTCGCCATCTTACAAGATCAATCACTTAGATATTGAAAAGTTACCTACGTGGCGATCCGCGGGGGATGTCGGCAGCCGCCGGTTCGATCTTGGCGGCCTCATCGCTCAATAAAATTTATCTCTTTCCCACCTCTCGTGTGGGTGCGAGGCCAAATCGCCGCCGCCCCTGGAACGCCCTGATCTGTAGGCGGTTGTGGCTCCTCTAAAGACTCAGCCCAAGCTGACGCTAGTGTACGAGTACATCTTAATTAGCTGTTGAGCCCTTTCCCATTGTGGCCGTGTGGTCTTGGAGTGAGGGCGACAATTTCTTTTCTTTGATATGGAGGAAGAAAAGTGCGAAACAAAGGATTAGTAGCAGGGTTATTGTGGCTGCTTTCGGTACCGGCACTGTTCTATAGCGCGACGGTGAGCGCTGTCGATCTGCGTTTCTCGGGATTCGGTGATGTGATTTACGGCGCTGCATTCGGTGATGCGCCTGACGAAACCGCCGAAGCGCTCTTCGAGCAGGATGGCTACGGTGATAACCCTGTCAATATGCACGAGGGTTTTTCCATCACCGGTACCGACTTTGTGGTGATAGCGGACTTCTCGGATAACATGCGCTTCCTCAGCGAAATCAACTTGCAGGCGGCACGCAGCGCTTCCAGTGAGATCGAAGTCGATGTGGAGCGCATGTTCGTGGATTATACGATCAAGCCGGAATTCAACGTCCAGGCCGGTCTGTACTTCACGCCGATCGGATATTTCAATCGTTTTCTCTATTCCCGTGCCTGGTTGATGAACTCCATCCAAATTCCCGATCTGTTCGAGGAAGAACTCAACATGGTGCCGACTCACACTATCGGCTTGAGTGTCTACGGGAGTCATTTCTTGTCGAATGGACATTCGATCAACTATGCCGTGTCCCTAGGCAACGGTCGTTCCGTGGCTCCTGATCAGGCCGTTTATGCGCGTGACAGTTCCACGACTAAGGAATTCACCTGGCTGGTGGAGTGGATCGTGCCCGGCATCAAGGACAGTCGCATCGGCCTGAGCGGTTGGATGGACAAGATAGAGAGCTTCCGCTTGGACAACATTGGCGATGTGGCGACGACCGACAGCGCGCCGCGCATGGAGTTGAGCGAGGTGGGAATCAATCCCTACATCGTATGGAACACGGGACGACTTAGCGTGTTGGCTGAATATGTCTACGCCAAGCAAAAAGACGAGCTTAATAACCTCCCCAAAGAGAGCTACACGCTCAATGGTTTCTTGGCTGAAGTCGCTCTGCATCTCAATAGGAATCGAGTCCATCCCTATGTGCGCTACGATCGCACCAACCTGCCTAAGGACAGCGGCCCTTATTACGGCTTGCGCGAAGATGGTGGTGACATTGAGCGGGTCTTCGTGCCTGAATTCGAAGCCGCGATGGTCGGTGTCGCCTACGATCGCACTGTCCATAACCGGTTGAAGATTGAATTCATACGCCACTTCGATGGAGTGCGTCCATCCAACGGCATCATGCTCCAAAGCGCCTACGGCTTCTAAGGAAGGAGATAAATCATGATCAGGAATAACGATAAAGCCCCAGCGCAGTGGCTGCGCAGCGTGATGCTGGGACTGCTAATGCTGGCAACCTATCCGGCGATGGCAGGCACGGCGGTGGTGATCGTCAACAAGGCCAATCCCGTTGCGCAAATGAACGCTGCAGAAGTGAAAAGCTATTTCATGAAATCGCGGAAGGTATGGCGGAATGGGGAAAAAGTCCGTCCGGTCGACCAAAAGGCCGGTGCAGACCGCGAGGCCTTTTTATCCCAGGCCTTGAAGCTGACGGAAGAAGACTTGGTTAGATACTGGTTGGAAAAACAATATGTGACCGCCGAGGCGCCACCCATGCAGGTGGATTCCGACAGCGCCGTCATCAAGTTTGTCGGGGCGTTTAAGGGCGGTATCGGTGTCATTAACAAGGCGTCCATGGAAGGTGAGCCTAAGGTGAAAGCCGTGCTAGAGGTCGACTATTGAGCGATGCCGTAGCGGACAAAGTTCTGGAGGGATCCAAGTGAATCTACTTCATCGCTTAACGCAGCGAACATCGACCATTAGAGGCAAGGTTGATGTCTCAGCGTGGGCCGTCAATACCCTGCTGGGCGTCCTGGTCCTGGTCGTGGTCGCTGCCATGGGAGTGACGAGGTTCCAGGTCGTTGGCTTGATGGAGCAAACAGAAGGCTATCTCGAGACTTCGGTGGCCAGCCAAAAGGCCAACGATCTCCTGCAATTTATGCGTCGTGCTGTGTCGATGGGCAATGGCAATGCGGCGACGGAATTCGAGGTGCGGGCTGGGGACCTTAAGGACGTTTTCGCCAAGCTGGAAGGCCTGCCGGTCGAGGGCGCGACGCTCGAGGAGGTGGAGAACCTGCGCGAGTTGTATCGGGAGATGGAAGAGCCCCTGCTCGCGGTGTTCAGCCAACTTTCCCAAGGCCAGCAGGAAATGGCGCAGATCGACTTGATGATCGCCGAGGAGCTCTATTCAGAGTTGTTGTCGAGTATCAAGAAGATTGAGTTGGCGTTGAGCGAGTCGTTGACAAATCTGCTCGTCCAGCTCAAAGAGCGGATGTTGTTGCCCATTATCGTCGTCGTCTTGCTGAGCGTGGTCGTGATTGCAGTGACCACGCTTATCAATCGACATATCAAACGTAGCATACGCCCTTTGAGCGATACGATTCCGATCATGGAAGCGATGGCGCATGGTGACTTGACGCAGCGCCTCAAAGAGGAAGGTCATGATGAAGTGGCCCAGATCGCCAAAGCGCTCAATCTCGCTATTAATAGCATCAGTGAAATGCTGCGTGTCATCGATAAGAACACTGACGACTTGGCCGGTTCGTCCCAGGGCATCTTCGATATTAGCGCGCATATGAACGAAAATGTCGAGAGCACAGGCTTGAAAACGACCTTGGTGTCGCAGGCAAGTGACAATATATCAAGTCATGTGCAGTCCGTCGTAGGGTCAGTCAGTCAGCTCAAAGCCAGTATTCAGTCCGTTTCTAAAGAGGCGCATAGCGTGGTGGACACGGTTAAGCTCGCTGTGGAAAAGACGGAGCATATCAATGGACAGGTCGCTGAACTCAACGCCAGTAGTGCTGAGATCAGCAATGTCACGAATATCATTTCGGATGTCGCAGAGAAAACCAATTTGCTGGCGCTAAATGCTGCGATTGAAGCGGCCCGCGCCGGAGAGGCCGGCCGTGGTTTTGCGATCGTCGCCAATGAGGTTAAGCAGCTCGCTTCAGAGACGGCTGTGGCGACCCGCGATATCGGTGGGCGCGTGCAGATGATTCAAGCGGCGACAAAATCCTTTGTCGAGATGGTCGGCGAAATCGCTGGCACCATAGAGAATATCAGCGCCAACCAAACAGCCATCGCTGGGGCGGTGGAAGAGCAAACCGCGGCGACCGAAGAAATCTATCAGCGTATAGAAGAGGCTGAGGGGATGGCCGGTGGCATTAACCAGAACATAGGCGAAGTCGTCGGGGCAACGCACGATACCCGTAAGACGGCGGATGATGTCCGCGAATTCGCTGAACGGTTGGCCTCGATGTCACAGGATTTGCGTCGATCGATACAGAATTTCAAGTGCTAAGGAGTTCGGTATGAGAGATTTTCAGCAGGTGCTCAGGTGCAATTCCCTTTGGTTATGCGGCCTGGCTGTTCTTATCAGCATCTTGATCGGCTGCGCCAGCACAGGTGCTGTTCCGGGTGCGGCGAAACGCGCCGCCTTGCACGTTGGCGATTACCCCGGGCAGTCTCGGGCGTCAGAGGAGGAGGTTGCGCTGGGCAAGATGCTGTTCTTTGATGCGCGCCTATCTACAGATAAAAGCCTGTCCTGCGCGACGTGTCATGACCCCGCCCAAGGCTTCGGGGACGCCCGACCGTTGGCGCGTGGTTTGAACGGCAAAGAACTGAAGAGGCATACACCGCATCTATATAACTTGGCCTGGGGTAGTACGTTTTTCTGGGACGGACGTGCGACAAGCTTGGAAGAGCAGGCATTGGATGTCATTCGGGGGCCGGATGAATTCAATATTAGTCCTGCTGAGTTGGAAGCGCGTCTAAGCGCGGTGCCCTATTACGCAGGAAAATTCGCCAGCCTCTATCCAGATGGGGTGCGGACTGAGAACGTCGCCAAAGCCATAGCCGCCTTTGAGCGGTCCTTGGTCTCGCACAATGCTCCGTTCGATCGCTATCTCGGTGGTAACGAGTCGGCTATTAGCGAAGCGGCGGTGCTGGGAATGCGGATCTTTTATGGGAAAGGTAATTGTTCTCGCTGCCACTCAGGACCGAATTTCTCTGATGGGAAGTTCCACAATACCGGAGTAGCCGGCGATGATCCGGGGCGGTCTCAAATGGATCGCACCGGTGAGTTTCAGACCACACCTTACCCGTTCTTCCACACTCAACGCGCCTTCAAGACGCCGGGTTTGCGCAATATCGAAATGACTTCGCCCTATATGCACAACGGATCAGAGGGCTCGTTGGAAGATGTGATCGAGTTCTATAATGCGGGCGGTCGCGACCGCGAAAGTTACGGCCTCTCGCTGGATGTACGTCCCTTGGGTCTTTCCAAGGAGGAAAAAGCCGGTTTGCTAGCATTTTTGCAGTCGCTGAGTTCGCCGGTATTGGTGGTGGCGCCCAAGCTTCCGTGAGTCGCTCCTATTGCTCCCTAGCGGGCAACCCACGGTTGCACGCCTCCGATCAACCAATACGATTATGACGCATCATCCGAGGCAGAAAAGGGCGCTAGAATGCGGTGAGGGAAGCGATCTGAATCGGTCGTCTAGGGGGAATGACGAACCACCTAAGTCGACGTTCTCGCGACATTCTAGGGGGCACAACCCAATTAACAGCGAAGCGCAGGTCACCCCTCTGCACCGTGAGGCGCTCCTTAAGTGTCCACACGATGCATCAGAGGCGTCGTTCGCCGTATGATCGGCTGCGCCTTGTGCGGCGCTTACCCCACGTAAATCATTCAATATACTCGATCTCGTCGAGGTGGATTGACTCTCGCAAGTTAGTTGTCTTTAATTGTACCGTCTGTTGGCTTGTCGACTATCCCAAGGAGGGTTGGACTATGAACATGAAGATACGGCAGTGGGGGCTGGGTTTGGCTTTTTTTATGCTAATCATGGGCCCCAGTTGGGCAGTGAATACTGTCACTAATACCAACAGCAACACTAACAATATGCAGGGCGTTGGCAATACCTCGTTTAACTTCTCCAACGAGACCACCACTATTTCGCAGAGCAATACCGACAATGTATTTTGTCAGTTCTTCAGCTTTTCATCCCCTATGATGAGTTTCTGGCAGATTATTCAGGGCAATACCATGACCCAAGGGTCTGGATTGGGAGTCACCGATCCCTGTCAGTGACCTGGCTATGAGGCTTCATGAGATAGGGGCCGTACACATAAGCCGTGGTCGGCTAGTCAGCCTGCAGTCTCTTCGCTGCGGTCATTGGCTTGTCATTTTCGGTGGGCTCATATTCAGCGTTGTTGGCTGTCTGTGGCTGTCCTCGTGGGGTATCGGAGGTGATTGGGCGCCGCTGAGTGAGGCGGGTTTGTTGCTCGTCTGGAGTGCCGGCCATTGTGATGGGTTGGACGGGCCGGTGGTTACGCAAGCGAAGCAGGCGCTGAAGGAGGAGAACGTCAATCTGGTGTTGCCGTGGGTAGCCGTTGATCAGGAAGCGGAGGTGCGTGACGCTTTTCGGGATGCCTTGGCGGTGCGCAAGCTCGGCCCTGAGGCGGAGCACATTGCGGATCGTCACTTCTTCGAGACGCTGGTGCGTGTGCATCGTGCCGGCGAGGGCGCGGCCTATACCGGTCTCAAGCCGGCGGGACGCGACCTGGGGCCGGCTATCCCCGCCGCTGATCGAGCAGTGCAGCGGGGCGCAATATCAGAAGTTGAAAACTTGTTGGCCGATGCTCTGCGTACGGGATTATATGAGCGCCTTCAAGCCGTGCTTAGCCGTAAGAGTTTCGCTGTCGATGATGTGGTGGCGAGCCGCGACTACGTCAAGGCCTATGTGACCTTCATTCATTATGTGGAGGGCGCCTGGCAGTCAGTGACGAGCGGCGGACATGGACATCATGGCGAGCAGGATACACATAAGCATTAGGCTCAAGACTACAGATAATTCAGCTCCATTGCCTCATATGCCGTTAGCAGAATTTGTCTGCATGTCGGTGCACACATAGCGCCATCCCAGTTTCATGTCGCCATCTCGAACGGGTATCGCACCCTTATGACCAAAGCGTTATCGCTGGACGAGTTGTGGTACTCCACGCCTGCGCCGACGGAGTTATTCGATGCGGCGTGCTCAACGGGCCTGCCATCCGGTGCCCGATGCTATCTGCAGCATGCCCTCGCAGCGGGCACGCCGTTGGCTAATGCGGTGCGCTTGCGCATGCATGGCGAGATCAAGCTCAAGGATTGGTGCCCATTTACGGCGGAGCAGATCATACGCTGGGATCGCGGTATGATTTGGCGGGCGACGGTGCGACTGCACGGTGTGCCAATTCGTGGTGGCGATACTTATCTCGATGGCGCAGGCGCGATGCGCTGGAGGTTGTTCGGGCTCGTTCCGCTGGTCACGGCCGACGGTCCGGATATCACACGCTCGGCGGCAGGGCGGGTCAACATCGAATCGATCTGGCTGCCATCGGTGTTGTGTGCTGAGGGCGTGTTGTGGAGTGAGTCTGACGCGGCGCACCCTCACGCTCACTTCAGGGCGCATGGCGAGACGGCAGAGATAGCCTGTACCATCGATGCGCATGGGCGACTGGTATCGGTGAACATGCCGCGCTGGGGTAATCCTGAAGGGGGCGAGTTTCATTATGCCGACTTCGGTGGGTTCGTCGAGGAAGAGGCGACATTTGACGGTTACACGATACCGACCCGCTTGCGGGTGGGCTGGCATTTTGGCAGCCCACCGTTCGAATCGGAGGGCGAATTTTTCCGCGTGACGATCGAAGATGCGAGTTTCCGCTAGCGGCGTCCTGGCAATATATCTGACGTTTGTACTTTGACTGCCTTGCTTCCCTAATGGTTAATGTGAGAACGTTATCGGGGCTGCTCGGTGTCTACTTGGCGAATCCGATTCCTCAGGCAGTCCTGCCAGATCAAGAACTGTTCGGCTGTCGCGAGCGCCGCTGGCATGCCCCTTTCCGCCGCGGAAGAGCGCGACGCTTAGGGCGAGGGGGATGGCGGGTCTGCGGGGCCTGCCTCAAGCGTTGAGAATGCAATCACAGTTTAGCACTAGACCTAGGGGGGGCGATGAACGATGCAGTGAAACTCGACCCCAAATGGGGGGTAGCCGATCGGACGCATGACCCCTATGCGCTGGCGAATTTCTGCCCGCGTCCCACCGATGTGCTCATTACCACCGCAGCCAAAGCGGGCACGACCTGGATGCAGCAGATCCTGCATCAGTTACGCAGTGGTGGTGATGCAGAGTTATCCTCCATATTCGACGTGGTGCCATGGATCGAGTTTCCCGAGCCAGAGCGCGATTGGCGGGAGCGTCTTGCCGAGTTCGAGAAGATCCCCGACCCACGTGTGTTCAAGACCCATTGCACTTATGAGCAAACGCCGGGCGCGGAGATGGCGCGCATCGTGCTGACTTCACGCGATCCGCGCGATTGTTGCGTGAGTATGTATCACCATCGCATGAACATGTCGGCGGCGGCGTGCGAAAAGATCGGGCTTGCGCCGCCGGGCACCTTCGGAGAGTTCTTCGAAAGTTGGATGGATTTCGGGTCGTGGTATCGTAATGTGGTAAGTTGGTGGCCGCATCGCGATGATGATAATGTGCTGTGGTTGCGTTATGAGGATTTGAAGCAGGACTTGGCGGCGGCGGTGGATACGCTGCTGGTATTTCTCAAGTGGCAATTGAACGAGGAGCAGCTTGCGCGGGCCTTGGAGTATTGTTCATTCCCTTGGATGAAGCAGCACGCGGATAAATTTACCGCACGCCTGCCTGATGGCAGCCCGATGTTCAAACCGAAGTCCTTCATCCGCAAAGGAGAGGTCGGTGATTACTCGTCGTTGCTCAGTCCGCAACAGGAGCAAGCGATTATCGAACGTGCGCGGCGTGAACTGTCGCGTGAGTGCGTGGCGTTCCTCGGTCTTTGACCATCAGGTGACGGCACCTCCGCACCGGGATGGACGGGTAGGGGGCATGTGTGAAGTATGCTGATATCTACTCATCCCAAGCATTTCACTGCGGAATATGAAATGTTCAACTGTTAATTGCCCGGCTGTTAGAATCAAAGAACCGATAGTTGGCTACCGAGGGAAGATCATGATGCGTGTGGTCATAGCAACGGTATTGGTATCCCTGGCCGGGATAGCCTTCACCCATGCGGGATCTCTCGCTTTGCACCAGCCAGATCATCCTGCGCAACATCAGGATCAGCTGTCTGAACAAGAAGAAAGCGCGGGCTTGAGCGACGAGGCAAAGGAAGCGCAGGGCCAACTGTTGGTGAAAGATTACTGCGTCGCATGTCACTCCTTGCCGCTGCCGTTGTTACACAGTGCGTCTCTGTGGCCCAGCGTCGTTAAGCGGATGAAGCATCATATGGTCGAGGCGGGTAAGCCCGTGCCTACTCCCGAAGAGACCAGCGCGATCATCGACTATCTTCAGGAAAGTGCCCGGCACTAGCGCATACGTTGAAGCGAGTCATTCGTTTTGTCATTTGCAGAGCAGATGCAATCGATTTCTACGTGACACAGGGGGGGCAAGCGGATATTGATCTGATGGGTTTCTTGCCGTTGCGGGCCACTGCCGGACATTCATTTCCCCGCATAGTCAGGGGGGACCACGTCTTGCTGTTAAATCAACATTCGCGTTGGTATCCTGTCGACATGCTCGACGAGTTCGGACCTTCTATCTACGCGGCCGAAGGGCCAACCGTAGCCTTCTTCGGCTTTCCGTACCCCACTCGCATGGCGGTGGTGCGGCTCTCGGACGGCAGCACATGGGTATGGTCGCCCGTGTCGCTAAGCGAGGAATTGGCCAGCGCGGTGGAGGCCGTCGGACCGGTCCGCTACATCGTCTCGCCGAACAAGATTCATCATCTCTTTCTCGCAGAATGGGTCGAACGGTGGCCCGACGCGCGACTCTTCGCACCGCCCGGTCTTGCACGGAAGAAGCCCGCACTGCGCTTTGATGCCGAACTCGGTGACGAACCCGACCACGCGTGGGCGGCGGACATTGACCAAGTAATCTTCCGCGGCTCGCTTGCGATGGAAGAGGTGGCGTTCTTTCATCGGGCGTCGCGGACGGCGATCATCGGCGACTTAATTCAGCGGCATCCCGAGTCGACGATGTCGGGCTGGATGGGCATGCTGATGCGGCTCGACGGCCTGGTCGGCGAGCAGGGCAGCACACCGCGTGAGTGGCGGGCAAGCTTCCTGCGGCGCGGCCCGTCTCGCACTGCACGCGAAACGGTCCTGGGCTGGAAGGCCGAACGACTGCTAATCGCGCACGGCGAGTGCGCACAGACTGAAGCCACGGCGATCATGGCCCGGGCTCTGAGCTGGATCTAGGGGGGCGACGGGCCGATGCAGGCATTCGGTCATTCAATCATTTGTCGCCGGAACAGAGCCTTCAAGCAATCGCTTTCGGCCAATTGCAGGTATGCGCCCATCATCATCGAGTGACGGGGCAGTCCTGAAAGCAGGCATACAATCATTGATGAGAGTTGGGAGTCACAAGATTCAGGGTGGAATCCTCAATTCCTGACGTATCTTTAATAGGTCCCGGTACCGTCTCTTGCGTATGCTGGGACAAATCTTTAGTCCAAACGGTCTGCCGGACTAGCGCCATGAATTTTCACCTATGCTTTATGCCCTGACAACTCAGTGACCCAGGAAGTGCCTGCATAGTTATCTCTCACACCCTACCGTCGTAAAGGTATTATGTTCTATTAGTTGTCGCCGATTTGATCTGCCGCATGAGTTTTTCATTGTCTGTCTGCGACTTCACCAAGACACCTTGCACCAATGCAGCGACAGCGGGAGGGGTATCCTGAGCTGAGAAGATAATCACCGGCGTCTGATGCTCCTGGCTGTTGAGCGTTGGCAAAAGCTCAAGCCCGGACCCATCCGGCAACCCTATATCAAGTAGGACCAGATCAAAAACCTCATCGCTGATAAGCTGCCGGGCCTGCTTAAGCGTTATGGCATGCACCACCTGATATTCATCACCCAGCAGGCTATCGACGACCATGGCGATGTCCGGATCATCCTCAACGTGCAGAAGGCGCTGGCCCTTGGCCTCAGCACGAGACAGACCTGAGCGAATGGATTCCAACAACCTGTTCTGATCGATCGGCTTTTCGATCCAGTCCACCATTGTGAATGGATCGCCTTCGACCTCGAGCCTGCCCTCACTGGCTTTGGCCGATACGACTATAACCGGCAGATTCATCGTGGCTTCATTTTCGCGTAGTTCGCTCAACAATGTCAGGCCGCTGCCCCCGGGTATCATCAGGTCCAGCGTAACAGCGCTGTA
This sequence comes from uncultured Chromatiaceae bacterium, assembly GCA_945787555.1. Classification (GTDB taxonomy): domain Bacteria; phylum Pseudomonadota; class Gammaproteobacteria; order DRLM01; family DRLM01; genus CALZJG01. The sequence continues at coordinate 13,636 of CALZJG010000073.1, forward strand.
CTGATTCTGCTGCAGCTTCTGCACTGCTTCCTGATAGCTGAATGCCTGATGGAAGCGATAACCTTCTTTCTCGAGCATCATGCTGAGAAGTCTGGAAACATCATGATCATCCTCGACAATCAACACCAAGGGCCTATCCGCACTCACGGCTTCATCGGCTGCCTCAACCCGGAGCTGTTCATGACATACCGGAAGCTCCACATAGAATGTGGTTCCCCTCCCTTCACCACTGTCAAAACTAATGCTGCCGCCCTGCATCTCGACAATGGCTTTGGTGATATTCAGACCAAGACCGGTGCCGCCTTTCTGGCGGGTATCGGAGCTGTCGGCCTGGGCAAACTTGCTGAATATTCTGGACTTGAACTCTTCAGGTATACCTTTGCCATGATCGTGCACGGAGATGCGCACACGATCATTGGCCACCGCAACTGAAATTTCCACGTGATCATTTTTCGGCGAGTACTTGGCGGCATTGGACAGCAGATTGGACATCACCTGAGCAATCCGTTTCTCATCGATACGAACCATCACCATATCATTAGAGCCCGTTTTGAGTTCAAAACGGACATGCAGCTGATCGGCATAACCCTTGTTCGACTCAACGGCTTGCTGGATGACAGGGATGAGGTTCATCACCCGATTATCGAACTGCATTTTTCCAGCGGAAATCTTCTCCAAATCCAGAATATCGTTGATCAGGTGAATTAGCCGTTCACTGTTATTGGTTGCGATGTCCAGCAGGGTCTTTGCCTTCTCAGGCAACTCACCGGCCACTCCACCCAAAATGAGGCCCAGAGAGCCGCGAATGGATGTCAGCGGCGTGCGTAGCTCATGACTGACGGTGGAGATAAACTCTTTCTGCATCTGTTCAATACGTTTGCGCTCGGTAATGTCGCGAGTGATACCGACAAAACGGCGGACGCCATCAATAGTCACTTCACTTACCGCCAATTCCATCGGGAAGGTAGAGCCATCCTTGCGCCGACCGGTTACCTCGCGCCCAATTCCGATCACCTTTTTCTCGCCGGTTGTAACGTGGTGTTCCAGGTAACCATCATGCTCGCTGCGATAAGGCTCAGGCATCAGCATTTTCACATTCTGGCCGATTACTTCTGCATCACTGAAGCCGAAGATCCGCCTTGCGGCCGGATTGAATGACTCAATCGTGCCGCGCTCACTGATCGTAATAATTCCATCGACGACGTTATCAATGACGGCAGAAAGTCGTTTTGTCTGCACAGCAACCCTATTCTGGAGTTGTGCGGTAGCCTGTTGCTGATTCTCGGCAAAGGCGTTGATCGCTGAATAAAGGGTGTGAAATTCATCGCGGGCCGATGCGGCATCAACGCGCACCGTCAAATCCCCATCCTGTAACCGACTTGCCGCAGTGGCCAGATCCACCACCGGCGTCAGGATTCTTCTTGATGTAAACCAGATAATAAGCACAAGCGAGAGCAGGCCTAGGAGCAGGCTGACAATGAGCATTTTATTGAGCGCCGTGGCGATGTCTGAAAACACCACGGTTTCCGGGACATGCAGGGTCAGCAACCAGTAACGGCTATGGTCCAGCGGTGAAAAGTAGATTTTCTGAAAGCCGTCCAGCTCCTTATGCTTATCATCACGTCTCATAAGCTTATCCTGACGGGTGGCGATTTCAGCCAGCTCTGGTTCCACAGTTTGAAGACTGTAGTTAATCCCCCGCTCCAGCCCGAATGTTTTGGCTGCATCGGCATGTTTGATGTAATACCCCTTCTCATCGACAATATTTCGGCGAACGCCATTGGCTTCGGAGCGGATATCACTGAACAGCTGTTCGGTAGCAAGATTTATTACAATCAGGGCAGCCACCTGCCCATCGGCGCTGTGGACAGGACTAGCCAGTCTCAATACCGGCAGATGCGGCACCTGAATGACACCATGTTCCCGGTTTAGGGTGACATCGGAATAGTAGGCCTGTCCGGCCTTCAACTTGATCGTTTCGCTCACATAAAGTGAATCGGACTTGTTCTGCAGCTCATCGTCGGCAACCACCACGACATTGCCATCAGCGCCACCTTGAACCCTGACCAGTTCATCACCGGCGGCATCGATATACCTGATCTGTTGATATTCAGGATGGTTTGCCAGAAAAGCCCCGAAAATGGTAATCAGACGTTTGCGCCAAACCTGTAGCGTATTACCACTTTTCGGATCAATACCGTTGTTGGCGCGGGCGCGAATGATGGCCTGGATAGGCGGAACGTCACGCAGCGACAGCAGGTTTTTATGGTGATTCTTCAGGGCGCCTTCAATTTCATGCTTAAGCACGGAGAACTTACTCTGTTCCAGGTCGATGACTTTATGTTCGGCGACACTTTTTGACTGCCAATAACTGGCAAAACTGGTACCAATTAGCACCAGAAATATCAGCCCGCCCAAAACAAGCGTGGTTTTTCCCCGTAGTCCCAACTTATAAAGGCCATTCATGCATTCGCCTCACTAAGGAATCATAGCCACCGAAGTCTAAATTGTTGCTTATGAAGCACAAGAAAACAGACGCCTCAAATCAGGTTGATTTGCATATTTCACTATCGGCCTCTGCTCCCCAGTTCTGAGGCGGCAATACCCAATCTAACGGAAAGCATCTGCCACCTGTACCCTCTGAAATTCACCAATAGAGGACTTGTTCTTGTGCTGTCAGTCCAGAATGGCTTGAACAGTCCGATTGAGCGGCTGGGTCTATCGGTCACCACCCGCGCTGAGCTTGCCCCAACGCCGCGATCTGGTTGAATACTGCCATATAGTCTGATGAACGGTAGCCTTTTTGCCTTGACCGGATAAGCGCACCGAAGAAATGATCTAGCGGTCCGTTAGGGTTGATACGACAGCAGGTAGTGTTTGGCGCTTAATGACCGGTTGCAGCATTCATTCCGTTTGATTGTTGATTGAAGAATGGCTTCTGTAGGTCGATTCCGGGCACTCCAGTGCGAAGCCTCAGTCATAGCCTGTTGATACAGGATCGTGATGCGCCTTATGCAAAGAGCGGTAGTGAGCCTCTCTCGGCTCGCTCTTTCCGAGCAAAGGGCTCGCAGCAGGCCAGTGGTCGCCCCGCTGGGTCTAGAAACAGGCGGCGAAATTCCTGGGCGCCGGTGCGCAGGCTATCAACACCACCTTCTCGTGCGCTGCTGGTAGCGTTGGTATTCCGCGCCGAATTTGTTTTCCAAGTAACCTTCTTCGGGTTTGATCAGCAGCTGTTGAGTGAGGAGCACGGCGGGGACAAGCAGTAGCAGTAGCCACGGCATATTGATGCCGAGGGCCAGTCCCATGTAGGCGATGGTCAAGCCCAGGTACAGCGGATTGCGAGAGTATTTGTACACGCCGCCGGTGACCAGTTGGGTGGTGGGTGCGCCTGGCTCCGAGGGCTGCGCGCGTTGGGCTAGTTCGTTTTTCCCCATGAGGATGATGGCGGTGCCCAGCAGCAACAGCGGCGCGCCGATGATATGCAGCAGGGTGCGGTCGAGATGAGGCGTGAATGACAACGGCCACAGCTGCTGGAGTCCGAAGCCCATTATCAACGCGGCGCCGAATATCACGCCGCCGGTACGCCAGCGGCTGTGGTGGGCTGCGTCTATGCTCATGGTGATCTGCCCCTCTCCTGATGCAAGGTGGAGGATTGTACTAAAAGCGGCGCCGGCGAAACTTCAGACTTGGCGGCGAATCATTTGGTAGCTGTGCTCCAGCGGATGGGAAGACAGTGGTGTTCCCGAAGATTGGAGGTGCTATCTAGACCCTCACCCCGCCCCTCTCCCGCCCGCGGGAGAGGGAGTGTTGGAGTAGGGGGAATAGATTTGCCCTCGCCCCGAGGGCTCGCTCCTCGTTGCGCTTTGACCTCCTGCGGGCGAGGGCTGAAGAGTTTCAACGCATTGCTTGGTGACAATGTGCGACTTGTGGCGCATTGCCTAGTGCACACGACAGCGTGTTGTCAGCGCTTTTTCTTGGCGCGTGGATGGGCGCTATCGTACACCTTGGCCAGGTGTTGAAAATCCAGGTGGGTGTAGATCTGTGTGGTGGCGATGTCGGCATGGCCGAGCAGTTCCTGTACGGCGCGCAAATCGCTGGAGGATTCCAAGACATGGCTGGCGCAGGAATGGCGGAGCATGTGCGGGTGCAGGGGCGCTTCCAAGCCCTGGCGCAGGCCCCATCGTTTCACGCGCTGTTGCACGGCGCGCGGCGTGAGACGGGTGCCGCGTTGACTTACGAACAGCGCCGCTTCCTCGGCGCCGGCCAGTTGCGCGCGTACCTGGAGCCAGGTTTGCAGGGCGGCGCAAGCGTGGCGGCCGACTGGGACGATGCGGGTCTTGTTGCCCTTGCCGGTGACCCGCGCGCTGGCATCGCGCAAATCCACGTCGCTGCGATTCAGTCCGATCAGTTCGGCGAGCCGTAATCCCGAGGAATACAGCAATTCCAGCATGGCGAGGTCGCGCACCTCCAAGGGGTTATTGCTGTTGCCATTGAGCAAACGTGCGGCTTGATCGACATCGAGGGCCTTGGGTAGTCGCTTGGCTGCCTTGGGCGCGCGCACGCTGACGGCGGGGTTATGATCGGCCTGGCCTTCGCGGATCAGGAAATGAAAGAACGAGCGCAGCGTAGACAGCGTTCGTTGTAAGCTGCGGCCACCCAGCCCGGCGCGATGGCGCGCCGCCACATAGGCGCGCACGTGATGCAAGGTGATTTCATGCCAGGCACTGAAAGCTTGCCGCTGAACATGGGCGTGAAACTCGGTGAGATCGCGCCGATAGTTACGGAGCGTATGCGGCGATAGCCGTCGTTCGATACGCAGATAGTCGGTGTATCGTGCCAACCAGGCGGGGTCCAGATCCGCTGTTACCGCCTCTTCAGATGCGGCCATAGACTGCGCCCAATCAGCGCGCCCAGGTGAGTGAGGAACAAGGTACCCATGCCGGCGTGGAAGCGTTTGGCGTCGTGACTGCCGATGCCCAGCATGCCATAGCATTGCGGCGCTTCATCGGACTTGCCGCCCGCGGTGAGCGGCAGCACCACGGCCGAGGCGATGTCCTCGGCATGGGCGCCGAACAGGAACGCGCTCTGGTTGCGGCGCAAGTGTCCGCACAGCGGTTTATGCTGGGTGATGAGCGTGTCGTAGGTCTGAGCAGTTTCGTCGTCGCGCGCGATGAGGCGCGCGTCCATCAGTTCGAGTTGCGCGCTCTTGGGTAGGCGTGTGAGGTCCATGAAAAGGCGTAGCGCCACCTGGTCACAGCGAAAATCAGCGCGCAGGCGTTCGGCCACGGCGAGCAAGATGTCATCGAGTTGGGTGGCTTCGGCGAGCGCGAGCGTGAGGCGCTGCACACGCTCATTGAGATGATCGTTGTCGCGCGCCACGTGAACCAGGGCTTGCAACTGGTGCTTGAGCTCGCGGTTCTGGTCGCGCAACGCCTCGACCTGGCGTTCCACCAACGACACCGCGCCGCGGGTAGGGTGGGGGACGATCATGTCGTTCAGCAGGCCGGCGTGGTGGGTGAAGAATTGCGGGTGTTCGCGCAGATAGGCGACCACGGCATGTTCTTCGACGCTAGGCTGGGTTAAACCTGGTGTTGGGCGCGTGCTCATAATGTTACCTCCCCCTCGAATACCTGGGCCGCTGGGCCCGTCATCCACACCGGCTGGTCGTCTGCCTCCCAGCGTATCCGCAAGCGGCCGCCAGGTAAATCCACCGCCACCTCGGACTCTAATAATCCCTGCCGTCGCCCCACCACGACCGCGGCGCAGGCGCCGGTGCCGCAGGCTAGAGTCTCGCCGGTGCCGCGCTCGTACACCCGCAGGCGAATGTGGCGGCGGTTCACGATTTCCATGAAACCGGCATTGACCCGCTGCGGGAAGCGCGCATGGTGCTCGATCAGCGGACCCAGTTCCGCCACCGGCGCCCTGGCCACGCTGTCCACCACCGTGACGGCATGGGGATTCCCCATGGAGGCCACGCCGACCGTGATGACGCGCTCGCCCACGATCAAATCATACCGGCTCGCGGCGGTCTCGGCCACAAATGGCACCTCAGCCGGTGCCCAGCGCGGCAGGCCCATGTCCACCGTGACCTCGCCGTTGCCCTCGATGCGTGGGCGCACCAGGCCGGCGGCGGTTTCGACCACGATCTCGTTCTTAGCCGTGAGGCCGTGCTCGCGCACATAACGCGCGAAGCAGCGCACGCCGTTGCCGCATTGTTCCACTTCGCCGCCGTCGGCATTGAAGATGCGATAGCGGAAATCGGCGTCGGGATGCTGCGGCGGCTCGACCAGTAGCACTTGATCGCAGCCGACGCCGAAATGACGGTTGGCGAGAAAGCGGATGTCATTGGCGCTCAGTGCCACGGGCGCGCGGGTGGCGTCGAGCACGACGAAGTCATTGCCCAGACCGTGCATTTTGGTGAAGCGCAGCTGGCGGTCGCCGTGCGGCGCGACGACCGCCGAGGTGGCGGATGGGCGGGTAGTGCAAGGGAGGTGACCGTCGGACAAAACATGCGCCTCGAATAGAAAAAACGCCCTAAAAACCGCGTGATTGGTTCCCTGCCCATCCAGGGGGGGCGTAGACTGAGAATCACCGAATTGATCAACCCTGGGAGGAGACTAGGCAGTGTACGCGAGGCTGGCCGTGCGCGGCTACAGATCGGGCGCCGGCACGCTGATGCTGTCCATGTCCTGCTCCGGCTGCAGCGTGACATGGTCGATGCCATAACGCTCGTGGATGAGGCTTTGCAAGCGCGTCAAGGTGGCCTCCCAATGGGACATGCTGGGGATGACCACATGAGCCGAGAGCGCCACCATGCCCGAGGACAGCGTCCAAATATGCAGATCGTGCACCGAGACGACGCCCTCCACCCCGGCCATGGCCCGACCGACCTCCGGCAGTTCGAGATAGGGCGGCACGCCTTCCATGATCACGTGCAGCGCCTCGCGCAACAGCCGCAGGGCGGAGAACAGGATCAGCGCGCAGATGAACAGCGACAACAGTGGGTCGATGGGGGTCCAGCCGGTGTAATAGATCACCACGCCGGCGGTGAGCGCGGCGACCGAGCCGAGCAAATCGCCGATCACGTGCAACAACGCGGCGCGTACGTTGAGCGTCGCCTCGCCGCGGCTTAGCACCCAAGCCACTACGGCATTGACCGCCAGGCCCAGCAGCGCGATCACCACCACCATTTCGCCGGTTACCGGGCGGGGATCGCGCAGTCTATCGATGGCCGACACCACGATCGCGACGACCACCAGCACCATGAACAGGCCGTTGACGAGTGCCGCCACCACTTCGGCGCGGCCTAGTCCATACGAATGGCGCGCCGAAGGGGGGTGTGTGGCGATCCAGGCCGCCAGTGCGGCCAGGCCCAGCGCGGTGGCGTCGGAGAGCATGTGGCCGGCGTCGCCGAGCAAGGCCAGTGAGCCGGACCACCAGCCGCCGATGGCTTCGACCACGGCGAAGGCGAGGGTGATGCCTAGTCCCCAAACCAGGGCGTTGCCCGCGAGCGGGGGGTGTGCGTGGGAGTCGTGATGGTGGCCCATGGGGGCAGTGTAGGGAGGCACGCGCCTGGCGCACAAGAGCGGTGATGACTTGATTTGCAGGGGGCGGGTTGTCACGATGGGTTTGTGGGCCATCCATTTGGAGAGCCCCCCAGTGCAGGAGTCACATCATGGGTAGCTTGAGTCAAGGACAGGTCACGCAACTCAAACAGCAGCTGCTAGATCGTCACGCACGCTTGCGCGAGGAAATTCGCACCGAACTGTTGCAGGCGGATGAAGAGGCCTACAGCGATCTTGCCGGCAAGGTGCATGACAGCGGCGAGGAATCGGTGGCCGATTTGCTGGCCGACATGAGTATCGCGCGCATCGATCGACAAGTGGCCGAAGTGAGAGCCATCGAAGGCGCGCTGCGGCGCGTCGACATGGGCAGTTATGGAACCTGCGAGGATTGCGGCACGGAGATCGGTTACGAGCGGATGCGCAGCTACCCCACCGCCGGGCGTTGTATTACCTGTCAGTCACGCCACGAGCGTGCCTACGCTCACGAGAGTACGCCGACCTTGTAGTTTGTCGGGGGGCGCTCTGTCGGGCGGAATCGCGGCGCGGGCCTGCCTGGCGGCTATCAATGGGCAAGTGAAGCAGAGTTGCCAGCCCTTTACCCCTCCCTGATGGAAGGCTGACAAGCCTATTCACTCTTGAGCTAACTCACGCTCTTGCCAGCGGGGAACGCACAGCGAGAGCGGATATCTTAGATGGCATGCCGTTGATCGATGGCAGTGCGACAACCAAAAGCTAGCAGTTCGCAGGTCAATTGCCGCGTCGCCGGCGCTCAGAACTTCGGCTTGACGGGGGCATCGCGGAAACGCTGTACGGAGGCGGCGATTTCGGCCTTGGCTTCCTCGATGCCGGTCCAGCCTTCCACCTTGACCCATTTTCCGGGTTCCAAATCTTTGTAATGCTCGAAGAAGTGAGCGATCTGCGCCAGCAAGGTAGGAGGCAGGTCGTCAGCGTTCTTGCAGTGCTTGTAGAGCGGGGTGAGTTTGTCCATTGGTACCGCGATGACCTTGGCGTCCACGCCCGACTCGTCGGTCATCTTCAGCATGCCCAGCGGACGGCAGCGGATCACCGAGCCGCTGATCAGCGGAATAGGTGTGACCACCAGTACGTCCACCGGGTCGCCGTCTTCCGACAGGGTGTGGGGCACGTAGCCGTAGTTGCAGGGGTAGAACATGGCCGTGGCCATGAAACGGTCCACGAACATCGCGCCAGTGTCTTTGTCCACCTCGTACTTCACAGGATCGCTGTGCGAGGGGATTTCGATGATGACGTTGATGTCGCTGGGTACGTCGCGGCCGGAGGGGACCCTGTCGAGATTCATGTCGGTGGCTCCTTAAGAGAAGTGAAAAATGCAAAAAAGGCGCGAAGTATAGCACGCGATCATGCGCTTGCCTGAGAGGCCGCCGTGGCTCCGGCCGGCTGAAATCCCCTGGTTGGGTTTTCCTCCACCCGAACCTAGGGGGAGCGTCCCGATCCCGTGCGAGGGCGAGTGGGCACGGCCAGCAGTCGCAGACGGGTGTTTGCGCCGGACCGGGTATTTCTCTATTCTGGCTGAGTCTATCCGCGCTTGAGTGGGGTGAGTCGCGGTAGCGAATACATCCAACGAAATCAGGGAAGGGGGGGCTATGAGCCTGGCACATCTGTTGCCGCCGATCCTCGGTGGTTTTGGGCTTTACGCGGCCTATCGCATCTATCAAATCGTCAAGTCGTATCCCACCGGCGAAGGAAAAATCGTCGAAATTTCCGCCGCCATCCATGAAGGGGCCATGGTATTCCTGCGTCGCGAATACACCATATTGGCCATTTTCGTGACGGTGGTGGCGATATTCCTGGCGGTGTATCTGGGGGCGGGCACCATGTTCGCCTTCATCGTGGGGGCCTTGGCTTCGGCGAGCGCCGGCTATATCGGCATGTACGCGGCGACCCAGGCCAATGTGCGTACCACCCAGGCGGCGCATACCAAAGGGGCGGCGGACGCGCTCAGCGTGGCTTTCTTCGGCGGTTCCATCATGGGCTTGACGGTGGCGGCGATGGGGTTGCTGGGGCTGGGCTTCTTATATTTGCTGTTCGGCGGTGATCCCCAGACGGCGCATGTCATCCACGGCTTCGGCATGGGCGCCTCCAGCGTGGCGCTGTTCTCGCGCGTGGGCGGCGGCATATTCACCAAGAGCGCCGACGTCGGCGCGGACTTGGTGGGCAAGGTCGAGGCCGGCATCCCCGAAGACGATCCGCGCAATCCCGGCGTGATCGCCGACAACGTGGGCGACAATGTCGGTGACGTGGCGGGCATGGGCTCGGATATCTTCGAATCCTATTGCGGCGCCATGATCGCCACTATCGCTATGGCTTCCACCATGTCGGTGGCGCGCTTGGCGGAGCTGGGCGAGCAAGCCAGCTTGATGTTCCTGCCGCTGGCCTTGGCCTCCGTCGGCTTGTTGTGCTCCATCGCCGGCATTTGGTTCGTGCATAAATCGGCGCACAAGTCGCCCGAAGTGGCCTTACGCACTGGCACCATCGGTGCCACGGTGTTGTTCATCGTGTTGGCGTTTTTAGTGGTGGCCATCTCGGATGTGGCGAATAAAGTGTGGGTCGCGGTGCTGGTCGGCGCGGTGGGCGGCATCATCATCGGTTTGACCACCGAGTATTACACCGGCGGCAAGCCGGTGCAGCGCATCGCCCAAGCCGGTGAGACCGGTCCGGCGACGGTGATGATCGCCGGCCTGGCCACCGGCATGCAGTCGGTGGTGGTGCCCTTGCTCGTCTTGAGTGCCATCATCTTCATTGCCAGCTCCATCAGCGGCCTCTACGGCGTAGGTATCGCCGCGGTGGGCATGCTGGCCACGGTAGGCATTACCATGGCCATCGACGCCTACGGGCCGGTGGCGGACAATGCCGGCGGCATCGCCGAGATGGGTGGCTTGGGCGAGGACACGCGCAAGATCACCGACTCGCTCGACGAGCTGGGCAACACCACCGCCGCCATCGGCAAGGGCTTCGCCATCGGCGCGGCCGCCTTGGCGGCGCTGGCTATCATTACCGCTTTTGTCCAAGACGTCTCGCACCGCATCCCGGACTTCGATCTCGATTTGGGCAATCCCCATGTGCTGGGTGGGATGTTCATCGGCGGCATCTTCCCCTTCCTGGTGGCGGCGCTGACCATGACCGCGGTGGGCGATGCGGCCTTCGACATGATTAAAGAGATTCGCCGCCAGTTCCGCGAAATCCCTGGCCTGATGGAAGGCACGGCGCAACCCGACAACGCCCGCTGTATCGACATCGCCACTCGCGCTGCGCTGCGCAAAATGGTGCTGCCCGGGGTGCTGGCGGTGGCCGCGCCGGTGGTAGTGGGCTTCGGCCTCGGCGCAGAAGCCTTGGGCGGCATGTTGGGTGGTGCCCTGCTCGCTGGTGTGCTGCTGGCGCTGACCATGGCCAACGCCGGCGGCGCCTGGGACAACGCCAAGAAATATATCGAGAAGGGCAATCTCGGCGGCAAGGGCTCCGACGTGCACAAGGCCGCCGTGGTGGGGGACACCGTCGGCGACCCTTTTAAGGACACCTCCGGGCCGTCCATGAACATTCTCATCAATGTACTGGCGATCGTGAGCCTGGTGATCGCCCCGCTCTTGGGTTGAGGGGTACGCCGGCGGGTCGTCAAGGGCGGAGAGTCCTTGACGGCGATCAGCGGTGACCAATGACCGGCCGGGCGCGGGCCGCGTAATGTGGAAGCCGTTGCGGCTGATGTGGTTGCGCGGCAGAGTTCCTCGTGCGGGCAACGTGACGCGCGGCCCGTTGCTGGGGTGGCGCTAGGGATAAGGGTAGGTCGGCGCCCATAAGTATCCGCCAGAGTCATCATTTTTCGCAGCTGTTTGCGGCTTTGGATGCGCGCCGCCGAACTCGTTAGTTACCCTGGAGTCAGTTTTAACGAATTCTAACGAGGGGGTGTTCATCGATGGTGGCACCCAGGGTGGCCGAGTGAGAATACCATTAACGATCTTGTTGATACTCGGATTGGTGGCTTGTATGCCGGTATCTAACCCCCGCGAAAAATATCTGCGGGAAGGTCTGAGCACCATTTCCTATGACAACGGCATTGCCATCACCGAAGCAAAAATACTCGCTGATGCCTATCTTTATTTGCATGGTTCGGAGCCCGGTCGATTGCGGCATGCCCGGATACGAGACGGTGGTGACCGGTGGTTTGGCGACGTGATCGGTGGCGTCGGAGTCAGTCCGTTGAGAACCGGATTGCCGCCAGTCGAAGTAGATAAGATCACGGGTCAAATTAAGTGGCCACAAGGCCCTACCTTGGCGCGTATCGACGTAACATCGCTGGACCCTTGATTCATTGATTAGGGTGGTGGATCGGCAGCAGCCCGCTTCCATGCTGACCCATTAGTCTCGCTCGGAGACGCTGATACAGCCCGGTAGGATGGGAAAGGTTTGCGCCGTGCTCGCTCTCACCTCTCTCTCCGTCCACCCTCAGATCTCATCGCGTTTTCTTCATCGGATGCCTAGCGCGGCGTCTCGTCGCGCGCTCACTGCTAGCTTACAGCTCATGTTGGGTGACGCGAATTGCCTTCAGCCCGATGAGTTCGGTTCTGGCCGCGCGGTACCCTCCGCGCCTCACTTCTTCAGTTCGAAGCCGGTTTTCAGTTTCTTTGCCACCGCGACATTCTTCAGTCGCACGTAATTCGGCAGGCCGTTCTTGAACGGCGGGTAGTCCTCGCCGGCAATCAGCGGCGACAAATACCGCCGGCAGGCCGCGGTGATGTGGAAGCCGTCGCGGGTGATGTAGTTGCGCGGCATATTCTTCTCGACATTGGCGACCTTGGCCAGCGGCGCGCTGCCGATGTGCCAGCGATAAGGTTTATCGGCCTTGCGCACGATGATGGGCATGAGAGCGTTCTCGCCCTTGCGCGCCAATTCCACCGCCGCCTTGCCTAGGGCGTAGGCTTGCTCGACGTCGGTCCTGGAGGCGATGTGACGCGCGGCGCGTTGCAGATAGTCGGCCACCGCCCAGTGGTATTTGTAACCCAGCTTCTCCTTGACCAAGTTGGCGATGTACGGCGCCACGCCGCCCAGTTGCGCATGGCCGAAGGCGTCGCGGGTGCCGGTCTCGGAGAGGAACTGGCCCGCCTGGTTCTTCACGCCCTCGGAGACGCCGATGACGCAGTGGTCGTATTTCTTCACGGTTTGCGCCACGCGGGCCAGGAATGCCTGCTCGTCGAAGGCGATCTCCGGAAACAGGATGATGTGCGGCGCCTCGCCGGTTTCTTCGCTGGCCAGCCCCGTGGCAGCGGCGATCCAGCCGGCATGGCGGCCCATGACTTCCAGCACGAAGACCTTGGTGGAGGTCTTGGCCATGGAGGCGACATCGTAAGCCGCTTCGCGGATGGAGGTGGCGACGTACTTGGCCACCGAGCCGAAGCCGGGGCAGGTGTCGGTAAACGGCAGGTCATTGTCCACCGTTTTGGGGATGCCGATGCAGGTGATGGGATAACCCAGCTTCTCGCCGAGCTGTGAGACCTTGTGGGCGGTGTCCTGGGAGTCGCCGCCGCCGTTGTAGAAGAAATAGCCGATCTTGTGGGCCTGAAAGACTTCGATGAGGCGTTCGTATTCGGCCCGGTTCTCTTCCAGACCCTTGAGCTTGTAGCGGCACGAGCCGAACGCGCCGCCCGGTGTGTGGCGCAGCGCGGCGATGGCACGCGCCGTTTCCTTGCTGGTGTCGATGAGGTCTTCGGTGAGTGCGCCGATGATGCCGTTGCGGCCGGCGTAGACCTTGCCGATCTTGTCGCGATGCTTGCGCGCCGTCTCGATCACGCCACAGGCGCTGGCATTGATGACGGCGGTGACGCCGCCGGATTGGGCGTAAAACGCGTTCATTTTGGCCATATGCTTTCCTCCCTGCTCTATCGCGGTGTGCTCCACGGCGCACTTACCCGGTGCACTCGTTGGTGTGCTGCAAGCATACGTCAGCAAGGTGTGGCTGTCTCGTTAGCGTTGACTTGCCCGCAGCCGCAGAGTAGCTTAACCGGGCCATCGCCGGCATGCCGCTGCGGGCTGAAAAAACGTAGCGCTGCACAACAGAATAAGCGTAGGCGAATAGAATTCCATAAACAAAAACCGATCTGCCGCACATAGCCACGGCACAGCGTGAGGATATCGCTATGAGAATCGTTTTATTGGGAGCGCCGGGTTCAGGGAAGGGAACCCAGGGGAAGTTACTGTCCGCCAAGCACAACATACCGCAAATTTCCACCGGCGATCTGTTGCGGGCCGCTGTTTCTGCCGGCACCTGGCTGGGCAAGCAGGCCAAGGCGGCCATGGACGCCGGGCAATTGGTGTCGGATGAAATCGTGTTGGGTATCATCGGCGAGCGTTTGGCAGAGCCGGACGCCGTGCGTGGCTTCATCCTCGACGGGTTCCCGCGCAACATCCCGCAGGCCGATGCGCTGGACCAATTGCTGGAGCGGCTCAATGCCCCCTTGCAAGCGGTGTTGCTCATCAATGTCGAAGCCGAGGTGCTGATCGAGCGCCTCACCGGCCGCCGCACCTGCGAATCCTGTGGTCAGATGTACAACATCTATACGTCGCCGTCTCGCCTGGATGATCGCTGCGACAAATGCGGCGGCAATCTGCGTCACCGCGCCGACGACAACGAAGAGACCATCACCAATCGCCTGCGCGTGTACGATCAGCAAACCGCACCGTTGATTTCTTATTTCGAGGAGCAGGGCAAGCTGCGCACGGTACACGGTGAAGGTGATATCGACGGTATTTTTGTCGCCATCGAGGACACCTTGCGCGATCTACCGGTCGCCGCCGCAGAGTCGGAGTCCAAGGAAGAGCGCCCGACGCTGGAAGACTTGGCCAAGAAGGTCATGGCCGCCGCCGCGCGCGCTACCCCCTCCAAACGAAAACCTAAGTCCAAACCGAAGCCTGTCGCCAAGGCGGAGCCCGCTCCGGCTGCCGCTAAGTCACCAGTAGCCAAGACTGCGCCTGCTAAAAAGGCCGCGACCAAACAAGCTGTCAAGAAGAAAACCACAAAGAAGAAACCTGCGGTCAAACAAACTGTAGCTAAGAAGGCTGTGAGCCAAAAGAAGGTCGGCGCGAAGAAGGCGGCCACAAAGAAGAAGGTGACGGCCAAGAAAGCCGCAGCGAAGCGTGCGATCAAGAAGAAGGTCACGGCTAAGAAAGGCGTCGCCAAGAAGACAACGGCGAATAGAGCCGCGAAAAAGCCGGTGAGCAAGAAGAAGGTCACGACCAAAAAGGCAGTCAAGAAGAAGACTCAGGCCAAGAGGAAGAGCGCGACCAAAAAGAAAACCACGGCGAAGAAAGCTGTCGCAAGGAAAAAACTGGCGGCCAAGCGGCCCGCCGCCAAGAAGAAATCGACGAAAAAGGCCGTCACCAAGAAATCGGTGAGTAGGAAGAAAGTTGCGGCTAAGAAGGCGGCTAAGAAGAAAACCCAGGCCAACAAGAAGGGTGTGAGCAAAAAGAAAGCCGTGGTAAAGAAGAAGCCGGCGGTGAAGAAGCAATCCGCCGCCAGAAAGAAAACGACCAAGAAAGCCATCGCCAACAAGGCGGCGAGTAAAAAGAAGGCCGCCACGAGGAAGAAACCTGCAGCCAAAAAGAGGCGCGCGTGAGTGAGATTCAAGCCGGGTAAGGCTTTAAAGTAACGAGGTTTTGGAAGTTTGTCTTCTGGTAAGCAAGTTCTCAACTCTGGGTTTCCCGCGCGGCGCATGCGCCGCATGCGGCGTGATGACTTTTCGCGCCGCCTCATGCGCGAGCATCATCTCAGCGTCGATGATCTGATCTATCCGGTGTTTGTTTTGGAAGGTGACCGGCGCCGCGAGGCGGTCGCTTCCATGCCCGACATCGAGCGTCTCAGTATCGACTTGTTGTTGGAGGATGCCGCCGAGTTGGTGGATCTCGGCGTGCCAGCGCTGGCACTGTTTCCCGTGACCCCACCGGAAGGTAAGTCGCTGGACGCGCGCGAGGCCTACAACCCGGAAGGCTTGGCGCAGCGTGCCGTGCGCGCGTTGAAACAATCCTTTCCGGAATTGGGCGTGATCACCGATGTCGCGTTGGACCCGTTCACCAGTCACGGGCAGGACGGCTTGCTCGACGACAGCGGTTATGTGCTCAATGACGAGACGGTCGAGGTGTTGGTCAAGCAGGCGCTGTCGCACGCCGAGGCCGGGGTCGATGTGGTAGCGCCGTCGGACATGATGGACGGGCGCATCGGTGCCGTGCGTCAGGCGCTGGAGGCGGGCGGTCACATCCATACCCGTATCCTGGCCTATTCCGCCAAATACGCCTCGAGTTTTTACGGCCCCTTCCGCGACGCGGTGGGCTCGGCCGCCAATCTTGGTGGTGGCAATAAATATAGCTATCAAATGGATCCCGCCAATAGCGACGAAGCCTTGTGGGAAGTGGGTATGGACATCCAAGAAGGCGCCGACATGGTGATGGTCAAGCCCGGCTTGCCTTATCTCGATATCGTGCGGCGCGTGAAGGATCAATTCGGCGTGCCTACGTACGTCTATCAAGTCAGCGGCGAATACGCCATGCTCATGGCGGCTGCGCGCAACGGCTGGTTGGATGAGCGCGCCGTGATTCTGGAGTCGCTATTGTCCTTTAAGCGCGCCGGTGCCGACGGCGTGTTGAGTTATTTCGCCAAACGGGCCGCGGGCTGGTTGAAGAGCGCCTAGCTACCTGCCAGCGCCTGGTCGATCTGCCGCAAGGCCAGCTGAAAATCCTCGTTGAGTGGCTGCGTACCGTTCGAGCTCAACGTGTCATAATATTTCGCCGCCGCTTTTCCGCCGATGAAAACCGGCGCTGAGAGTCGTGCGCTGAGTTGTCGCAGACCGTCCAACGCTCCCTCAATGTGGCTGCCGATGGCGCCGGTCAGCACGACCGCGTCGCTGCGTGAGCGCTGCACTGTCAGCGGAATTTCCGCTAGGGGTAGGTCGGCTCCCAGTATTACCAAGCGAAAACCATGGGTCTGGGCGGCGAGCGCGAACAGTAGCAGGCCGATTTCGTGATATTCGCCGGGCAGGCAGGCTAGCAATAGTTTTTTGCCGTCTAGGTTGTGCGCTCGGTGATGCAGGCGCGCGCCGAGCTTATTGCGCATGTAGACACCAAAGAAATGCTCTTCGGCCACGCTGCCTTCCTCTGTGGTCCAGCGCTTTCCGAGCGCGTGCAGCAGTGGCACGATGAGCAAGCGGGTGACGATGTCCACTGGATAGAGCGACAGTGCTTCGTTGTATATGTCATCCAAGCTGGTCTCGTCGAAGGTCATGATGGCGGCGATAATGCGTTCTTGGTACTGCCGCCAAAGGTCGTCGGTTGCCGACGCGCTGCGGGTTGGTGTCGAGTCAGGTTGCTGCCGTAAGGTTTGCTTGGCTAGGCTGATGGGTATGCCTTGCGCGATCAGCGCCAGCACCTTATTGATGAGGCGGATGTCTTGTTCGCTGTAGAGCCGGTGACCTTTCGGTGTGCGCTGCGGTTTGAGTAATCCGTAGCGCCGCTCCCAGGCGCGCAAGGTCACCGCGTTGACGCCGGTCAGTTTTGATACCGTGCGTATGGGGTAGCACTCATGCGCTGCTTGTGAGTTGGCGAGTTCTGGGCTCATCTCTGTGCTGCGATGCAAGGGTGAGTTTGTACTGGGATTGTACAGGGTGATGGATTCATGTCTAACTCCAGGCCGACAATTGTACATATTTGTACAGGTATTTATCTTTAGCGGCTTCCATCGCGCCGCAATGTGCGCAAAAAAGCCTTTTTAAAATAGCGTGATATGTTCGTCTTGGGGCATCACTTGACAATCTATACAAAAGTTGTACACTATAAACGTTCGTGGTACGGGTCTATACAGCGGTACAGCGGAGAGGTCTAGGCTCGGTGTCGGGCCAGCATACCTCCGGCCCGAACGAGGAGTCGGGTCATCGCCGAGCCTTGGGAGGCTCCCGCCCAGTGTGCCCTAGCGACCGTTGCAGGTGGATACGGTTCAGCCCGTGCCGCGAACTCCTTGCCAGCGCGTGTCAGTGCTTATTACCTCATGAGGAGAGCGTCATGAAACATATTGTTCTGAGCTTGGCCATGCTGTTGGGTCTGGTTATGCAGCCTGTTTATGCAGAGGAGTGCGCCGAACTGTTGGACCACAGCTTTCGTCCGCTGGCCGGTGATGTTCCGGTGAAACTGTGCGAAGAGTTTCAGGGCAAGGTCGTATTAGTGGTTAATACGGCCAGCAAATGCGCCTTTACCGGGCAGTACGAGCAATTGGAAGCTTTGTTTGAGCGCTATCGAGCTCAAGGTTTGGTGGTGGTCGGTTTTCCCTCCAATGATTTCGCCGGCCAAGAGCCAGGCAGCGAAGAGCAGATCAAGGACTTCTGTCGCACCACCTATGGCGTGAAATTTCCGATGTTCGAAAAGACGCGGGTCACCAGGGATTCAGCCCATCCACTCTACCGGGAGTTGGCACGCGTATCCGGGGAGTATCCGCGCTGGAATTTTCATAAGTACCTCCTGGCGCGTGATGGTAGTTTAGTGGGAAGTTTTCCCAGCGCCTTGAACCCCGGCGATCTGCGGCTGATCAGTGCGATCGAGCAGGAGTTATGAGTCATCATGAAATCGCTGCGGCATTTCAATTGGCCGTTGCTCGAATCGCTGGACGAGGAAGCGGCATGGCGGCTGGTCAGCGAAGTGGCCAGTTCACGGGTGGTGATATTCACCTCGCCGTTGACTGATGTGCGCGGCATGACCGAGCGTCTCGCGACACTCGGCATCCCCCATCAAGTCATTTGTATGAGCATGGGCGATCGATCTGCGCGCAGTCGCTTCAAAGTCTTGCAACGTTACACTGACTGGCCATACTTGCCGCAAGTATTCATAGACGGGCGCTTTGTGGGCGGCTACGATGAATTTTACGCCCATCCGCTGATCGTGATTCGCTAAGCGATGGGCGCGACTGATTGTTTGTGATCTTCAGCCCAGGCGTGCATGGCTATCAATTTCGATAAACGCAAACTTCCTAGAAAAATTCTGTTGCCCATCGTGCTGCTCGCCTTGGGAGTGGGTGGGGTGGTGCTGTTGGTCGCTTCCAAATCCAAGCCGGCGCCGGTGCAAGCACAGGAACAGAGCTGGGTAGTGGCGGTTCAATCGGCCCTGCCGCAAGCCGTGGCGCCGACCCTGGCGCTGTTTGGTCGCGTCGAATCGCCGCGTGCCGCCAAGCTCACCGCCGCCTTGTCGGCTGACGTGCGTGCGGTGCCGGTGCGCGAAGGCTTGACCGTGCAGTCCGGCCAACTGTTGGTGCAATTGGATGATCGCGAGGCGCGTTTGGCGGTGGCGCGGCGTCGCGCCGAGCTGGCGCAGATCGAGGCGTTGGTGGACAGCGAGATTCAACGCCATGAGAGCGATCTCGCTGCCCTGGCACATGAGCGCACCTTACTCGATTTGAACGAAAAGGCGCTGCTGCGTGCGCGTGACTTGCGGACCAAGAATCTCGCCTCGCAAGCCGCCGTGGAGGAGGCCCAGCAAGCCGTGGAGCGTCAATTCTTGGCGCTGCAGACGCGTTCCTTAGCGGTGAATGATCATCCCGCGCGGCAGGCCGAGTTACAGGCGCGGCGCGCGCGCGCGCAGGCGGAGTTGGAGTTGGCGCGACTCGATCTATCTCGCACTCGCGTCAGTGCCCCCTACGCGGGCCGGGTGGCGCGCGTCGCGGTGGCACCCGGGGACCGGGTGACGGTCGGTGCGGTGTTGGTGGAGATGTATGACACGCAGGCCTTGGAAGTGCGCGCGCAAATCCCCGCCGCGCACGTGGCGACGCTGCAGCGGACTTTAGATGAGCAGGTCCTCGTCTCCGGCAGCGGGCGTGTAGAAGGCGCCACGATTGCGCTCACGCTCGATCGCTTGGGCGGGCAAGTCGGCATAGGAAGTGGTGGCATGGACGGGTTGTTTGGCGTCGTTGAGGGCGCAGCCGGACTGGCACTGGGGGCCTTCGTCGATCTCGTTATCCAATTACCGCCCGTGGCCGATGTCGTGGCGCTGCCTTACGCCGCGCTTTACGGCGTGGATCGTATTTATGTCATGCGCGAAGGTCGCATGCGCGGCGTGCAGGTGACCGTGATGGGCGAGCAGCGCTCCGCCGACGGTAGCGCGCGGGCCTTGGTGCAGGGCGCCGAACTTCAGGCCGGTGATGCCGTTATCATCACGCAGTTGCCTAATGCCGTCGACGGTTTGAAAGTCACCACGCCGGAATCATGAGCCTGTGAGCAGCGTGCATAAGCAAGACCTGTTGGGGCTGTTTGCCCATCACAAGGTGGCGGCCAATCTCACCATGATCCTGATGATCCTGGCCGGCATCTGGGCGCTCACCAAGCTCAACACCCAATTCTTTCCCACCTTTGCCTTGGACATCGTCAGCGTGCGCGTGGTGTGGAGCGGCGCCTCGGCCGAGGATGTGGAAACCGCCGTCGTCGTCCCTATGGAGCAAGAGCTGCGCACCGCCGACGATTTGCACAAACTCACGTCCACTTCGGCGGACGGCATCGCCTCGTTGAGTTTGGAGTACGAGGAAGGCGCGGACATGGATCGCGCGTTGGAGCAGGTCAAGGAGCGGGTGGCCTTGCTGCGCAATCTGCCCGCGGACGCGGAGGAGCCGGAGATCAAACGCGTGGTGCGTTACGAGCCGGTGGGCAAGCTACTGGTGACCGGCCCCGCCGATCCGGGCGAGCTGCGTCATCTGGTGCGGCGCATGGAGCGCGAACTGCTGGGGCGCGGCATCGCCAAGATAACCATCACCGGTTTGCCCGAGGAGGAAATCGCCATCCTCGTGCCCAGCGCCCGGCTGCAGGAATTGGGGCTGACCTTGGATGAAATTGCCGAGCGGGTAGCGGAACTGAGCCGCGATTTTCCCGCCGGCATCGTCGGGCGTGACGAGTCCGGGCGGCAATTGCGCAGCTTGGATCAACGCCGCAGTGAGCCGGGCTACGCGCGCTTGCCGTTGGTGGCGGATGATGCGGGCCGCTTGGTGACCTTGGGTGATGTGGCCGGCATCGAGCGGCGGCCACAGGATCGCGAAGTGGAAGTGAGTTATCTACAGCGTGCGGCGGTGGAGCTGCAACTCTACCGCGCCGAAAGCGGAGACTCCCTGGACTCGGCGCGGGTGCTCGATGCCTGGCTGCAAGAGGCGCGAGCGCGCTTGCCGCCCGGCGTGGAAGTCCATGTCTTTGACGAGTCGTGGCAGTTGATCAAGGAGCGGATCAGCTTGTTGGTGAAGAACGGTCTCGGTGGTTTGCTGTTGGTGATGGCCATCTTGTTCTTGTTTCTCAACGGCCGCGTTGCGTGGTGGGTGACGGTGGGTATCCCGGTGTCCTTCATGGCCACGCTGGCGATTCTCTACCTCAGCGGCGGCAGTATCAATATGATCAGCCTATTCGCGCTCATCATGGCGCTGGGTATTATCGTCGACGATGCCATTGTGGTGGGCGAGGACGCGCTGACGCATTATCAGCGCGGCGAACCTGCGCTCACCGCCGCCGAGGGCGGCGCGCGGCGCATGCTGGCGCCGGTGATGGCCTCGTCGCTGACCACCGTGGCGGCTTTTCTGCCCTTGATGTTGGTGGGCGGCGTGATCGGCAACATCATGTTCGCCATCCCGCTGGTGATCGTGTGCGTGATCGTCGCCTCGCTGATCGAAAGTTTTTTCGTGCTGCCCGGCCACTTGCGCCATGCTTTCCATGGCCTGCATCATCGCCTGCCCTCGCCATTTCGGCAGCGTTGGGACGCCGGCTTCGAGCGCTTTCGAGACGGCAAATTCCGTCGTCTCGCCACCCTCGCGGTCGAGTATCGGGCGACGACACTGGCCGCTGCGGTGGCTTTGTTGTTGTTGGTGGTCGGGCTGGTCGCCGGCGGACGGGTCGGCTTTCACTTTTTCCCCTCCCCGGAAGGCACGGTGGTCTATGCCAATGTAGCTTTCGCCGCCGGTACGCCGCAGCAACAGGTCGAAGAATTTCTTGCCCATGTGGAGGAAACGCTCAATGACACCGACGCGTCTTTCGGCGGTGAGTTGGTGCGTACTTACGTGGTGTATCGCGGCCAAGGTACGGCCACCGGCGGCGGCTTTGCGCGCGGCGGCGATCGACTGGGATCGGTGTTGGTGGAACTGACCTCGCCCGACAGTCGCGCGGTCACCAATCAGGCCTTCGTCTCCGCTTGGCGCGAGCGTGTTCGGCATCCCGCCGGGCTGGAAAATTTCACCATTTCCGCGCGCCAGGCCGGGCCGCCGGGGCAAGATGTCGATGTGCGCATCACCGGTGACCGTCCCCAGCGCGTCAAGGCGGCCGCGGTGGAGTTGGCCGAAGCGCTAAAGGGCGTGTCGGGCATCTCCGCCGTCGAGGACGATATGGCCTATGGGCAGACGCAATTGGTGTATCGCCTCACCCCCACCGGACTGGCTCTGGGCTTGACCACCGCCGCCGTGGGCCGTCAGTTGCAGGCGGCCTTCGATGGCCGTATCGCGCAAATTTTCCATGACGGCGTGGAAGAAGTCGAAGTGCGGGTGATCTTGCCCGACGCCGAGCGCAACAGCTTGGCGGCCCTGCAGCGCTTGTACATCGCCGTACCTGGCGGTGAGCAGGTGCCGCTGTTGAGCGTGGTTGCCTTGCAGCCGCGGCAGGGTTTCGAGGTGTTGCGCCACGATCAAGGCAAATTGTCGGTGCATGTGACCGGCGATTTGGACACGCAACGGAACAGCACCGTCGCCGTGCTCGCTGGCTTGGAAGAGAGCGTGTTACCCGATTTGCGCGCCCGCTATGGCGTGGAAACTTCCTTTGGCGGCCGCGCCGAGGAGCAGGCCGAAACGCTGGGCGACATGCGGCGCGGTTTGATCTTCGGCTTGGCCTTGATATACGTGATCCTGACCTGGGTGTTCGCCTCCTACGGTTGGCCGTTGGTGGTGATGGCCGCCATCCCGTTCGGCTTGGTGGGCGCGGTGGTCGGACACTGGTTGCTGGGGATAGACTTAACGGTGTTGTCGCTGTTCGGCCTATTCGGTCTGTCGGGCATCGCGATCAACGACTCGATTATCTTGGTGACGTTCTACAAGCATTTACGTGAACAAGGCTTGGCAGTGCAGGAGGCGATCATCGAAGCCTCTTGTCAGCGCCTGCGTGCGGTGTTGCTTACCTCACTCACCACCATCGGTGGCCTCACGCCGTTGCTGTTCGAGACCTCAATGCAAGCGCAGTTCCTGATCCCCATGGCGGTGACCATCTCCTTCGGGCTGGCGTTCTCCACGCTGTTGGTGTTACTGGTGATCCCCTCGTTATTGTCTTATCACGAGAGTCTCGCTCAGCGTTGGGGGTGGCGGATGACGCCGCACACAGCGGCACCTGAAGCAGAGCAGGCCGCGTAGGAACGTGTCTAGGGGCATATTGAATTAGTGCGCAACGCTTGAGTCTTGGTCTTCTCCCCCCCCTCCAAGGGGGGAGGGGAGAAATGGGCGTAAGCGCATGAGTATACGCCGTATCCCCCTGCCTGAGTCCTCACCCTGACAGGGAGGGATGGAATGTGAGGGCGGCCGGGTGCTCAGTCAGCGTTGTCCCAGCGTACCCGCCCATGCCTGAAGTGTTGGTTGCTCAGCGGTCTATTTAGTCATCGATCTTATCTTCCGCGCCCATGATAAGGCGTTGCACATTGCTGCGATGGCGCCACAGCAGCAGCAAGCTCATGGCGCCGATCATCACGACATGACTGGGTATGGGCACCAGCCACCACATGTACACCGGCGCCAGCAGCGCGGCGATAAGCGCGGCCAGCGAGGAAAACTTGAACACTTTGGCGACCAGCAACCAAGTGAGCACGGCCGCGAGTGCCACCGGCCAGGCCAAACCCCACAACACACCGAAGGCGGTGGCTACGCCTTTGCCGCCTTTGAAAGCGAAGAAGATCGGGTACAAATGACCGAGAAATGCCGCCAAACCGACCGCCGCCACGACGTGATCCTCGGCGCCCAGCAGGCGCGCGATGAGCACCGGGAGTAGGCCCTTGAGCGCATCGCCGGCCAGTACCACGGCGGCGGCCTGCTTGCCGGCGTAGCGCAATACATTGGTGGCGCCGGGATTGCCTGAACCTTGGGTGCGCGGATCGGGTAGGCCCAGGATGCGGCAGACGATGATGGCCGCCGACAGTGAGCCGAGCAGGTAGGCGGTGATGGTGAGCAATAAGTCGAGTGTCATGGGCAAATCAACCGATGGCGTGGGCGGTGGCGTGGGTTTCGGACCACGGTGGTTGTCGTTATAGTGTGGCGACTCATTAGGGAGACTACGTGACGACGATGGATATTATATATCTCCACGACCTGCGGATCGACACCGTCATTGGTGTGTTCGATTGGGAGCGTCGCATCAAGCAGACCATCATCCTTGATTTGGAAATGGCCGCGGACATCCGCCAGGCGGCGGCGACCGACAGCCTCGAGGACACTCTCAACTACAAGGCCGTGGCCAAGCGGCTGCTGGACTTCGTCGGTAACAGTGACTACCAGTTGGTCGAAACGCTGGCCGAAAAAGTCGCCGCACTCGTGCGCGAAGAATTCGGCGTGCCGTGGCTGCGTTTACGCGTCAATAAGAAAGGCGCGGTGCGCGGCGCGCGCGAGGTCGGTGTGATCATAGAACGCGGCACCCGGAGTTGAGCATGGCGCGGGTGTACGTGAGTCTAGGCAGCAATATCGAGCGCGAACGCCATGTGCGCGGCGCCATCACCGCGCTCGCCGGATGTTATGGCCCGCTCACCTTGTCTTCGGTGTACGAAAGCGAGGCGGTGGGTTTCGAGGGTGACCCGTTCTTCAATTTGGTGGTGGGTTTCGATACTGGGGACGACGTGTGGAGCGTGGCGCAGCGCCTGCACGCGATCGAGCAAGCGCATGGCCGCAATCGGCGCGAACCGCGCTTCAGCGCCCGCACCTTGGACCTCGACTTATTGTTGTATGACGATGCCGTCGTGGATGCCGACGGACTGCAACTGCCGCGCGCCGAAATTACCCGCTATGCCTTCGTGTTGGGGCCGCTGGCCGAAATCGCCGCTGACGCGCGTCATCCGCTCAATGGTCGTAGTTACGCCGAATTGTGGAGTGAATTCGATCAAGACTCACAACCGATGTGGTCGGTGATATTTGAGTTCGAGACGCCTTAAGCCGCAATGTGGTGCCGAATGTTCTGTGGGCGTCCTCTCTCGCGGGTGGGTGAGAGGCGAGTGTCCAAGAGTTGCTGGAACATCCTTGCTCAATGACTCAGCGACCGTCCGCCATCCACGGTCAATACTTGCCCGGTCATGTATTCTGCTTCACGGATCAGGAACAATACCGCGCGCGCCACGTCGTGCGGATCGCCCTGCCGTTTGAGCGCCGTGCGCGCTACGATGTGGCGGCGCGTTTCTTCGCTGGCACCTAATTCCGGCCACAGGATCGCACCCGGTGCCACGGCGTTGACGCGCACTTCGGGGCCCAGTTCGCGGGCCAGAGTTTTGGTGAGCATGACGAGTCCCGCCTTGGCGATGCTGTAGATCGGATAACCCTTGAGCGGGCGCTCGGCGTGGATGTCCACGATGTTGACGATGCAGCCGCTACGCGCGCGCAATTCGCTTGCCGCCGCCTGGGCGAGAAAGAACGGCGCCTGTAAATTGCTGCCCAGTAAATCGTCCCAGTGTTGGGCCGTGGCCTCGTGCACCGGTGTGGGATAAAAACTCGAGGCATTGTTGACCAAGGTATCCAGTCGACCCCAGACGGCGATCGTGTCATAGATGAGTTCCGGCGTCACCGCAGCGTGGAGAAAGTCCGCCTGCAATAGCGCCACCGAGCCGGGGCGTTGCGCCAGCAATTCATCGCGCAGCGATTCAGCCGCTTGGGTAGAGCGGCGATAATGTATGAGCACATTCATGCCCGCACCGTGCAGCGTGCGGACGATTTCGGCGCCGACGCGATGCGCGGCGCCGGTGACCAAGGCGACTTTCCCGGCGAGGGAGGGCGGCGTTTTCACGGTATACTCCGGCATTGATCCGGCGCCCAATGTAGCGCATTGGGCGCCGAAACCCAATGCGGGCATGATGATTCAATGTGGTACAGGTGATCGTGCCACGGTGTTGCGCGGAGCTCGCGCCTGTCTATCCTTTCCCCTTTTTGGGTGGCGACTGCGC
This sequence comes from uncultured Chromatiaceae bacterium, assembly GCA_945787555.1. GTDB lineage: Bacteria > Pseudomonadota > Gammaproteobacteria > DRLM01 > DRLM01 > CALZJG01. The sequence continues at coordinate 39,390 of CALZJG010000073.1, forward strand.
CTCGGAAGGAGGGGGGTCAGAGTGGGTGGAGCGCGCTGCGCCAGATGTATCGTTTATCAAGTATAGACAGGCCAAGATTGATGCAATTTGAGTCCAATGATTTGCCGTCCCCCAGTGCCGAGGCGCGCGCCCACAGCGAGCGTCTGCGGGCGTGTATCGTCGCGGAGATACAAGCGCAAGGCGGTCGCATTCCATTTGCGCGGTTCATGGAACTGGCCTTGTATGCACCGGGCTTGGGTTATTACAGCGCCGGCGCGCGTAAGTTCGGCGCAGCGGGCGATTTCGTCACCGCGCCCGAGCTATCGCCTTTGTTTGCACGTTGTCTCGCGCGTCAATGCGAACCTGTGCTGCATGCGCTAGGCAATGGGGACATCCTCGAGATCGGCGCCGGTACCGGCGCGATGGCGGCGGAGGTGTTGGCCGAGCTGGCGCGCCGCGCCGCCCTCCCGGCGCGTTATTTCATTTTGGAACTCAGCGCCGATTTGCGCGCGCGGCAGGCCGAGAGCTTGCGTGAACGGGTGCCCGAGTTGGCGGCGCGGGTGAGTTGGTTGGATGCGTGGCCGCGAGCGTTGCGCGGTGTGGTATTGGCGAACGAAGTCATGGATGCGATGCCCGCTCATCGTTACACCGTCACTGAGCAGGGCTTAGCGGAACTCTATGTAGCATGGAACGAAGAAGCTGGAGATGGTGCCGTTTCCGGCTTCCTATGGCAAACGGGTGAGCCGAGTAGCGAGATACTCGCCGCGCGCCTCACGGCTTTGCAGCAAGAGCTGGGTGAGGGATATTTCGCGCCCGGTTACACCTCGGAGATCAACCTGGCGGCTGAGGGATGGTTGGGCGAAATTGGCGCTCGACTTGAAGCGGGGGCGGTGTTGCTGATCGACTATGGTTTTCCGCGCCGCGAGTATTATCATCCGCAGCGTGATGGCGGCACCTTGATGTGTCATTACCGTCATCGCGCCCATGATGATCCGCTGATCCTGGTCGGCCTGCAGGACATTACCGCTCATGTCGATTTCACCGCGGTTGCCGAGGCCGGGGTGGCGGCCGGATTGTCCCTGGCCGGCTACACCACGCAAGGCATGTTCTTGCTGGGCTTGGGCATTACTGACATGGCGATGAGTGACGATGCCATGCAACAGCTGCGTTATGCCCAACAGATTAAGAAGCTGACTTTGCCGCACGAGATGGGGGAGTTGTTCAAGGTGATGGCCTTCACGCGAGAATTGGATCTGCCGCTGGCGGGATTTGCGCTGCGTGATTTACGCGGCCGATTGTGAGCCGGAGGTCGATGCCGGGTTAGATTCATTCTGGCCGCTGCCGCGCAATTCCAGTGCTGGCGCGATGTTGAGAAATGCGAATATCTCGTCCTTTTGGGCGATGGTGTCCGCGTAGCCCAGGCTAATCAGCTCTTGGGTGTATTCGCTTTCGAACAACAGATAGCTGAGTAGATTGGAGCCGTTGGGGTTGAGGCCGCCGATGCCCTTGAGCAAGAAGGCGACGCTGCGCGGCAGACGGCGCGCATGTTTGGCGGCGATGTCGTCCAATTCCTGGCTGGGCGAAATAACTAATACCTCGACATGACGCAACGGCAAGCCGCCTTCCGTCAATTGATGATTGGGAATGCGCGCGAGGGTGTTGTTGATGCGGTCCAAGCGTTCCAAATCCGCTTCCAACGCATCGAGAAAGATGCTGTTGAGAATATGACCGCCGATTTGCGCCACCGACGGATAATCTTCTGACCTCACGCGGCGGCCTTGTTGCGGCGTGTTGCGCGCGCCAACCACCAGGACTTTTTCCGCCCCCATATGCAACACGGCGCTGAGGGGGGCGATCTGGCGCATGGAGCCGTCGCCGAAATATTCACGGTGAATGTGTGTGGCGGCGAACACGAATGGGATGGCCGAGGAAGCCATTAGATGTTCGACGCCGATCTGCGCGGGGCAGCCGATGCGGCGTACGCGGCGCCAAGGGGTGACCGTGTGAGCCCCTTGATAGAAAGTGACCGATTGGCCTGAGTTATAGCCCGAGCAGGTAATTCCCAGGGCGTGTAAGTCGCCCTCGTCGATGGAGGCTTGGATGCGCTCGAAAGGCAGGCGCTCGAGCAATAACTCGCGCAGCGGCGCGCGCTCGAGCAAGGCATGGGGATTGTAGCGGCCGAGACCGCCGAACATCATTGCAGCCAGCCAGTGCGCACCGCTGCCGGCGATACCCAAGGGGTCGGTGCGGAACACATGATGGGAACGAAAATTCTCCCACACGCCGGCTAGGCGGCTGACACCAAGATGAAAGTGCGAAGCGTAGATACCCAGGGTTGCGCCGTTGATGGCGCCAGCGGAGGTGCCGCTGATGACCGGGAAGGGGTTGCGCACGCGGCGCGGCAGCAAGGAGGAAATAGCCTTCAACACACCGACTTGATAAGCGGCGCGGGCACCGCCTCCGGCCAACACCAAGCCGGTGCGTGCGGGGGCGGGCGCCTTGGGCGGGGTGGGCTGGGCCATCATTGCTCCCTAGTCTCAAACGAAGCCGTCAGTGCGACCTCTCCTTAACTATAGATCGACTCTAGCAGTATTTTCATTACGACGAAAAGCACGTGTTCCCGCGCCGGATGCGCGTAGAGGGGGCTAATTGTTAATCATTACCTTGGCATAGCCGCGTGGATTGAGGGTGTGTCGGACAGAATCTTCACTCTCCCAGGCGGAGTGAGGCGGGAACATGGCAAGGTCTAGCGGAGCTTTTCCCCGAATGGGTGAGCGAAGTCACACCCTGGGTGGAAATGACCCGAAGGCCGATTGAAGGTATGTAGAGACCCGTGCGTGGAGATCTCAAGCATCAGGCCATTTTCGCGGATGCTTTAGTCAGTTGATCATTGGGAAGGCAACTAAGAGTCCCTTCCCCGTGTGAGGAGCAAAGCACGTTTGGTACAGAACATATAGTTGCTGAAAATATTAGCTATAGGTCGACTCAACGATTCCAGCAGGCTTTCTTGGCGGCATCCGAAACATCGGGGCCGTTTTGCGTAATGGTGAAAGTGCTGCAGCTGTCACCAGCCTGAGGCCCGCCGGATTTCGGTGTGGCGGTGGCGGTAAACTGGGTGGCGCTGGAGGCGCTGATCGCCAGTGTGTAATAGCCGTCGATTGAATCTGTCCCGTTCACGGCCACATTGGTCAAATTGTTGGTGTAGGAGGGATTATTGGCGCGCCATTTTTCCTGCGCCAGTTGGATTTGCAGCAAACTGGTCATGGCGTCGGCGCGGCGGCTTTTACGTACCGAGTCCTGGTAAGCGGGGAAGGCCACGGCGGCTAGGATGCCTACGATCGACACGGCGATCAACAGCTCCACCAGCGTAAATCCTCTCGCGCTCTTCCGCGAGGACGCTAATTTGATCAGAGACATAGCCTAACCCTCAAGGTTGTTTTGCGAGGCGCACTATGCGCCGCCTCTTGCTGTTTACATCGGCCGTGGCGCTGCGAACTTAACCGCTGAATTGTGACAGCTGTCACGGTGCTGGTGAGGGGAATTAGTGAGAATTCAGGCTGTAACAATAGCTTCAGGAGCCCTGAACGGCTAAAGGATAAGTCGACTGGGGACGATAACCAAGACATGAATAGCTTACGCAGAAATCGAGCCGTCAACAGCCGTGGCTTCACCTTGGTGGAGTTGATGGTTACTCTCTCGGTCTTGGCGATCGTGCTGGCAGTTGGCGTCCCCTCGTTTACCGAGATGCTGGATAAGAATCGCGTCAAGGCGGCCTCGTTGGCTTTGTACGATGACATTCAGTTCGCACGCAGTGCTGCCATTCGTAATAGTTCGGAAGTCTATGTCTCCTTTACCGGCTCCGGCGCGACATGGTGCTGGGGCATCAGTGAAGGCGCGACCTGTAGTTGCACCACGGCTAACAGTTGCATGGTAGACGGAATAAACAAGGTGGTGAGTAGCTCTGAGTTCACGGGCGTGTCTTTGAGTGCTACCGCGTTCGCGACAGGAAGTTCACTGGCCTTCGAGCCGAGGCGCGGCTTGGCGCAAAATACCACTGGCACCAACTACAGCGGTGGACTGACCTTCAAGTCTGCCCGAGATAAAACGATTACTACGCAGCTCAGTATCGTGGGTCGAGTGAGTCAATGCTCAACCGATGTCGGAGGTTTTCAAACGTCATGCGACTAATATCTAGTCCTCGCTATATGGCCGGCGTCAGCCTGGTTGAATTGATGATAGGCGTGGCGATCGGCCTGGCGATCATTTCGGGCGCGATAAGCGTATTTGGTAGCACAGTCAACAGTCAAAGCAGCGCGCTAAAGTCCATGCGTCTCGAACAAGAGTTGCGCTCGGTGATGGACTTGATGAGCCGCGATCTACGGCGCGCGGGTTATTGGAGTATGGCGGATTTCTCGGCGCGCCCGATGGGCGATCTCAAGCCGAGTGCAGTGAGCGGTAACATCACCCTGACCAGTAATACCGGAACACCGTTTCAGGCCTTCGCGGCCTCCATCGTCGGATTGCGCATCATCAGCGGCGCGGGCTTAGCCAACATTACCGGCTATACCAGCCCAACCACTGTCTCCGCGACGGTCACGCGCAACTTTACCGGTACCAGTGCCATACCCGAAGGGCAGTGGATGATAGTGAATCCCTTCTTGGATGCAGTAAGTGGCACCGACGTGGTGGTGAATGGGGGCTGCCTCCAGTACGCCTATGATGCACCTCCTTACTCCGCGGCTGGGGTGCCGATCGTGGATGTCACGGTGGATAACAACGAGCGCTTCGGTTTTCGGCGGATCGTGAACTCGGGCGTGGGCGTGGTGCAGATGCATACCGGTGGCAATATCAATTGCGCGGCCGGTACGGGCACGTGGACCAAGGTGAGTTCCGATAACGTGGTCGATGTCACTCAGCTGGCTTTTTCTCAGACTAATTATCGCTGCGTCAACGCCAATAACGGCACTGACTGCAATCCTGCTCATGCCGGTTACGTGGCGCCGGTCCTTGGTGAAGTGCTGACCTGGATGCGTGAAGTCGAGATTCAGCTGGAAGGGCAATTGATTGCGGATGCCGGCGTCAAACGGACCTTGTTGGAGAATGTGCGATTGCGCAATGACCGTATAACAGTTCAGTAACGAGGTGTGTGCTATGAGTAAGCTATCCAAGCAGATTTTCAAGGCTGATCGCCAGCGTGGCTCCGCCACGTTGGTGGTGGCATTGATACTGCTGATTGTGACCAGCATGATCACCTTGTACGGCGCGCGCAGTTCACTCATGGAGCAGCGCATCTCGTCCAATGACTATCGCGCCTCCCGCCTCGCCGAGGTCGCCGACGCGGGGATCGACCACGGCATCGCCTGGCTGGCGACGAATTCGAATAATGTGGCTTGGCTCGTTGAGACGGCCGCGCCCTATAACGTCGGCTATGAGCGCTCCCAAAACACGCTAAGCGCCGATCTCGGTAGTGATCATGGTGCGAGTGTCTTCTTTCGTCGTCCGACCGATGATTCGCGCCGAATGCAAGTGGTGTCTACGGCAAATGAAAAAGACGCCGATGGAAATCCCACGGGCGTGGCTCGTACCAGCACTACGGAAGTGATCATGAAAATGTTGGTGGCCAAGCAGCCCGTTACAGCCCTAACCGTCGACGGCTGCATGAGTAACATCGTCGGCACGCCTTCGGCGAGCAATATCGACATGGTGGACGGGCCTTTGATTGCTACGTCGCAGGATCTGTCTAGCACCCCCGGTTGTATCGATACCGGTCACTTAAACAACAAAGTCGGTGATCAGCCCTTGACGGCTAATTCCTATATCGATGAGGCCTTCCCGGCGGGCACCTTGTGGGACACGACCTTCGGTATCACCAAGGCCGAGATGCAAGCCATGGCTGCCGTGCAAGCCGCCAGCATCCCCAGTGTCGCCGACCGTACCATCATTTGGTACAACGGCACGACCAAATGGCAAACCAACGTCGGTAGCGCCACCAAGCCGGCGATTCTGGTTATCAGCAATTGCGCCGCCCTGGGTGCCGTGATTTACGGCATCGTCTATTACGAGGGTACGTGCTCGGACCAGGGCTGGGGCAATTCGACAGTCTACGGTTCCATCATCGGTGATGGCAGCATTTTGAAGCTGAACGCCAATGCCGATATCGAGTTCAGTAAGGCCTATTTGGATCCCTTGAAAAATCAGAGCTTCGGCGTCTCGGCGCGCGTGCCGGGTTCGTGGATGGATGACAATGTGTGAATGACCCGCAATGTCTTGGTGTCACGCGCGATAGTAACGAATGGTTGGTGAGTCATGAGCAAGCTGTCTAAGTTCAATTCGACACAAGGTGCGTACATCAAGCCGCGACGTACGTTGGGGGGGTTCTCCATCGTCGAGGCGCTCATCACGGTGCTGATACTGTCGACGGGCCTGATCGCCTTGGCGAAATTCAACGGCACGATTACTCAGGATAGTGCTCATGCCAAGAATCGCACCGAAGCCGCCAACTTCGCTCAGGCCAAGCTGGAAGAGTTGCGTAACTACCAGACGCTGACCGATTTCGACGCCATCGCCGACGGTGCGGATGTGCCCAGCACCGGCATGGTCGGCCTCAATCAAACTTTCACCCGTTCATGGACGGTGAAGACCGATGCCAACTCCAAGACCGTGACCATGCAGGTCAGCTGGCCAGACAAGAATGGTGTCTTATTCAGCAGTGACCAGGATTACACTGTCGAGCTGGTGTCCATCATCGCACGTATTGATCCCGCCAGGCCGGCCTTGTCGCCCTTAGCCAGCGGCACGACGACGACCATGGCGCCCGTTACGACCACCACGACCACCACGCTGGCGCCGGACACAACGACGACAACTACCAGCACGAGCTCCACGAGCACTACCGTGCCGTCCAGTCCAACGACCACGACCAGCACCTCGACAACGATCACTACGTCCACCACCACAACGACCACGACGACCATTATCTCGTGTCATTGCAAGAACGGCGCGCCAATAGGCAGTAACCCCGCCGCGTGTGGTGGCCCGAATTACTGCCCGACCACCAGCGGTAGTCCGGCCAGTTATAGCTGCAACGGGACACTGTGCTTCTAGTATGAGTGCTTGCTTGCCGCCTATCGCTGCGACTTAGTCAGATTTAGAAAAGCGTAGACGATGAGTTCACGATAGCGGTTGAGGATGATTCCAAGGAATGGGACACGTTAAGACATCGATCAGCATCGTAGTGCCGCTGTATAACGAAGAAGCGGTGATTGAGCGCTTTACGAGCAAGCTAATCGCCGTGCTCTCGGCTGTTGATTGTCGTTACGAAATCATCTTCGTCAACGATGGCAGTACCGATGCCACGTTGGAGCAGGTCCGACGTTTGTGTTGCGACCATTCCACTATCAAGCTGTTGTCTTTGTCGCGTAACTTCGGCCATCAATCGGCGTTGCTGGCCGGCTTGCGTTACGCCAGAGGCGATTGCGCCATCACTCTCGACGGTGACTTACAACATCCGCCTGAATTAATCCCCAGCCTGATCGCCCATTGGAAGCAAGGGGCTAAGGTCGTTGCTACGCGGCGCCTTGACGCGGTGTCCTCGCCGCTTGCCAAGCGCCTCAGTTCGCAGTGGTTCTATCGTTTGTTTCGCTTGGTCTCGGGGATGAGTTTGGAGCCCGGCATGGCCGATTTTCGTTTATTGGATAGAGCGGTGCTCGACACTTTGCAAGATGTGAATGAGCGCGCCTTGTTTCTGCGCGGTATGTTGCAATGGGTGGGGTTTCGTCGCGCAGTAGTGGAGTACCGTGCCGCGGACCGCGCAGCGGGCGTATCGAAGTTCACGCCGCGCAAGATGCTGGCGCTGGCTCTGGATGGCATCACCGCCTTTTCCGTGACGCCGTTGCGTATCGCAACGGTGTTGGGCTTCGTGTTTTCATTACTCAGCTTCGTCTATCTTGCTTACGCCTTGTTCATCCATTTGTTCACCGAGCATGCGGTCGAAGGCTGGACCTCGGTGATCGGTTCGGTGCTGTTTCTCGGTGGTGTGCAATTGATCTGCCTGGGCATCATCGGCGAGTACATTGGCAAGATATTTCAGGAAGTCAAACAGCGGCCGCATTTTGTGGTCGAAGAAACCATAGGATTCGGCGATGAAAGCCTATCTGCTACTGGTGCTGGGGATCATGCTGTCCGCCGGCGCGCAACTGCTGATTAAACACGGCGTCAGTGACGTCAACGGGGATACCGCGCGTTTGCTCGCCACCTTGTGGAGTTGGCCGTTGCTGGCCGGCGTAGGTCTGTATCTTCTCGCCTTCCTGCTCTATGCCTATTTACTGTCCGTTTTCGAGATCAGTTATGCCTCGCCGTTGATGGTCGCCGGCGTGACCTTGTTGATCTTCGTCGCCGGGGCTTACCTCGGCGAGGGAGTGGGCATCGTCCGCATCGCCGGTGCACTGTTGTTGGTGGCGGGGGTGTTTCTCATCTCCTTATCGGCGTAGCGGGCGATCGATGGGCCGCGCTGGGCGAGGAGTCTGGGTGGATGTCGGCGGCCTGGCGCTGCTGTTCTATTTCATCATTGATCGTCTGCCGTTGGGATACCTCTTTGCCGACACGGTTCTGACCGGTGGTGACGCCGCGTCGTGGTATCAAGTCGCCTTGCATTTGAAGACAGAGCTGTTGCCGGCGGGTCGTTTGTTCGGTTGGGATCAGGGTAACTTCTTCGGCTACCCCAATTTTCAGTACTACTTCATTCCGCCTTTCTTGCTCGCGGTGCTGCTCAGCTATGTCATGCCGCTCACCATGGCGCTCAAGCTGGTCACGGTGCTTGGAGTGATCGGCTTACCGGTGGCGGTATACGGCGCGCTGCGTCTGCTCGCCTATCCCCGGCCGCTGCCTTTAGTGGGTGCCTGGGCCTCGTTGGTGTTTCTATTCAACGAGCGCTACACCATGTTCGGCGGCAACTGGCTTAGCACCTTGGCGGGTGAATTCAGTTACAGCATCGCCTTTCTCTTGTTGGTCGTGTTTGTCGCTTTTCTTCGGCGCGGCGTGGCGGTGCGCCGCTATTTCGTAATCAATGCCGTGTTGCTGGCGCTGATCGGTTTGAGTCACGCCTTCGTGTTTCTGGTGGCGGTAGTGACGCCGTTGTATTTCTTGATCGGTCGCGCGCAGGCGCGTGCGAACATCGGATATGTGGCTGGCGTGTATGGCCTGGCGTTTTTGCTGATGGCGTTTTGGGTGTTGCCCATGTTGGCCTTGTTCGACTACACCACACCCATCAACATGATTTGGCGCTTTCATACTCTGGGGCAGTGGTGGGACGGACTGTACGGCCCGTTATTGGCGCTGGGCCTGGCTGCGGCCTCCTTGTGCGTGTTTCGTCTGTTTCGCACCTATCACGGCACACTCTATCTTTACCTGCTGGGGGTGGCCGCGGCGTGGTATCTGGCGGCGTCGGTGATCCATGTCGCCGATATCCGCTTCGTGCCCTTCATGGTGTTCTTCAGCCTCATGGCGATGGTCGATGTCGTCGCCTGTCTGGCGTCCGCCGCACCGCGTCGTGGCGCCTGGGCGCGTGGCGTGGCATTGCTGGTGGCGGTGATAGTGGGAGGGACGTGGATCTACGATCCCGATCTGCAAGCGCCGGCCTGGGTTGCATGGAATTATTCCGGCTATGAGACCAAGCCTGCGTTACGCGACGGCACCTTGGATCAACTGCGCGCCCTGCTTGCGGACGAGTCGGGTGCCCCACGCGTCGCCTGGGAAAAGGCGAGCTACGATCAAGACTACGGCAGTGATCGCGTGTTCGAAAACCTGCCGCTGTTCACCGGGCGTTGGTCGACTGAAGGCATACACTACGCCTCCGGCCTGCTCAGTAAAGCGATCAGCGTCATGCATGGCGAGTATTCGCTGTACAGCGCCTCGCCCGAACCCATTGTCTATTCCCATTACAATATTGATATCCTGCCGGCGCGTTTCCGGATGTTCAACATCCGCGACTTCATTGCCGTCAGTCCGACCATTACCGGCTTGCTGGACGCTTCGCCGCATTTCGAATTGCGCGGCCGTGCCGGCAGGTACGGCGTGTATTCCTTGCGTGGCGAATCTCACCGTTATGTGGAAACGCCGGACTATCATCCGCAGGTGGTGGAGATGGAGCCTAAACAATGGAAACAGCGTTATCATGCCTGGTTCCGGCGTGGCGAACATCTCGACGTACCCTTGGTGGCGACACAGCATGTGCCTGCTAAGATGCGAAGTACACACTTTAAGAGCACACCGGCGGTATTGGATGAGTACGGCATCGTCGCTGACATGACACCCATCCCTGTGCCCAAGGCGCAGATCAGCGCAGAACACCTGGATAACTATTCTATCCGCTTTCGCACCGACCGGCCGGGCGAGCCGCATCTCATCAAAGTGGCCTACTCACCCAACTGGTACGCGCTGGGCGGTGAAGAGCTACTTCCCGTGAGTCCTGGCTTGATGCTGGTGTTTCCGAACTCGGAACAGGTCGAGCTGCGCTATGGTCGCCATGTGAGTGAAGTGGTAGGGGTGGTCCTGTCCTTGCTGGGACTGACGTTGTGCATCGTGGTGGGGCGTCGGCCTGCGCTGTTGCAGTCTTGGGTGGCGCTACGTCCCGTCGTGTGGGCAGGCATACTCATAGGGCGCGGCCAATATGTGTTGTGGGTGTCGGTAGTGATCGTCGTGGCGGCGGTCTGTGTGCAAGGGTATACCGCCAAGCAACGCGTGCACGCCGATTACCAAGCCGGTCTGGCCTTGGCAAGTGCGGGGCGGGAGGCGGCAGCCATCCCCTATTTTCAACGCGCGGCCGATGCGCGCAATGTCGCCGAACGTGATGACAGCGACGTGCCCTCGGCTATGTATGCGCTGGCGCGCGCCCACGAGTCAGTGGCCGACAACGACGCCGCGCTGGCGGTGTTCAAACGTTTGCTGCATGACTATCCGAGATGGATCTACGTGCACGAGATTCACGCGCACCTGGGGCGCCTACTGCAGCAGCGCGGCGAATGGGAACAAGCCGCGTACCATTATCAACGGTGTCTGGGTATCGACGTCGATTCGGATTATGTGGCGCGTTGTCAGGAGGGCTTGGCTCAAGTGAAAGGGGCGCGAGGCGTGCAAGATGGTTGAGTTCATTTATAAAGTGATAAGACGTGTGCTTGCCTGCATCTTGCTCGTCATGGCGATGGGATGGGTGACGCTGTCTACGGCGCACGCCGAAAAAATCGCCGTAACCGTCACCAGTCGTGTCACGCCGGTCGCGGGCGGCATAGATGTCGAGCTCGCGCTACGCAATGACGGCGACGTGCGTTTGTGGCAGGTCAGCGCCGACATCCATGCTGTTGACGGTGTGCGGTACTTGCCTGTCGCGCCGAGTTTAGTTCCCCGTCAGACGAAAACGCACGCCCTCACCCTGAGCCTGCCCGATATGGGGGGGAGTTATCACCTTCCGGTGTGGGTGCGTTATCACGACGGAGGCGGCAAGCGTCATGAGGCGATCCATGTCTTGCCCATAGACTTAGCCGACGTAGATCAGTCTGTGCGCACCGCTCTGATTGTCATGCCTCGCGATGGCGGCAAGGGCATCGTCGAGCTGACGGTGGACAACTTGAGTAACCAGTTACGAGACATGTCACTGACCTGGTTGCATAGCGATGTCATCAGCTTCAAGAACCCCCAGGAAGAAGTGACGGTGGCACCGGGGCGAAAGATTGCAGTCCGCTTTGAGTACCAGGCGAATTTTTCGGCGCCGCAGGGGCGCTATCCGCTCTATGTGATCGTGGCTGGTGCTGCTGGCGGCGTTCATGATTCGACCTTGGCGGAAGGTCTCATAGAATTGCGTGCAACGCCCTCGTTCTTCGCCCGCCTGTTCGCGGCAACTGAGGCGTGGTATGTAGCGATCCTGTTGTTGGCAGCGTGGCTATTGTTGATCGCCGGTTATGATATTTGGCGGGCATGGCGGCGGAGCATGCCCAGTTGACGATGTGGCAACGGCGGCGCTCCTCAAGTTCCCTCCCCCGCAGGCGGGAGAGGGTTAGGGCGTTTGGATAAAACACTGCCATAAAGGGGCGCTGCCCCTGTCCTCTCTCATCCCCGCGGCGGCGCCCCCCTCGCTAGGCTCTTCCCGCCCGCGGTAGAGGGAACAATGCTGTCGATTCGACGTAGCTCAATCCCGATCGACTTTTTACATCTTTTGATCACCACTAGGCGCTATAATCCCAGCCATCTCAGCTAGGATACCCTGCCATGACCAACAAAATGTTTGCTTGGAAACCCGCCGCCTGCGTCATCGCCTTGTGTTGCCTCATGGCGCCGCTGCACGCCGAAGTCGATGTCGAAGTGGCGAACGATAAACTCACCCAACTCGCGAACGGTGAACATCGTTCCGAGGCCTACAAGGCTCGGAATGTCTATCGTCATCCGGTGGAAACCTTAGTGTTCTTCGGTCTGCGCGACGACATGAGCGTCGTCGAAATCGCCCCGGGCGGGGGCTGGTACACGGAGATCATCGCCCCCTATGTACGGGAGCATGGAAAGTACTATGCGGCCGGATTCGATGCCGACTCTCCTTCCAGGTTCGTGCGCAAATCCACCGCCCGTTTCAAGGCCAAGCTCGCCGAGCATCCCGATCTGTACGATCACACCATCATCACTCCTCTGTCGCCGGCCGATAAAACCGCTATTGCGCCTGCAGGCTCCACCGACCTGGTTTTGACCTTCCGCAACGTGCACAACTGGATGGCGGCCGGCACCGCGGACGGCGTATTCGCCGCCATGTACGCCGCGCTCAAACCCGGCGGCATCTTGGGACTGGTCGAACATCGCGGTAATCCTGCCGTCGCCCAAGACACTAAGGCCAAGTCCGGCTACGTCAACCAAGACTATGTCGTTCAATTGGCCGAGAAGGCGGGTTTCCAGCTGGTAGAAGAATCGGAGATCAACGCCAATCCCAAGGACAGTAAGGATTATCCCGAAGGCGTGTGGACGCTGCCGCCCACCTTGAAATTGAAAGGACGCGATCGCGATCGCTATCTCGCCATCGGCGAGAGCGACCGCATGACCTTGAAATTCGTCAAGCCGGAGAGGCCTTGATCCCAGTTCAAAAAAGCGAAGTAGGATGCAGTGGACAAGGTGAACCGAAGGTCGCGGTCTGGCAGCCGCATCTGTCGCGCGATCAATGGGGTTCTTACCGCACCGCATTCTATGAGGACTTACCCCCCTCCCGCAGGCGGGAGAGGGGTGAGGGCGGCGAAAAGAGCGTCATCGCCGCATAGAGTGCGTTGACCCTTTTTTTGCCCGTGGCCCGTGGCCCGCGGAGCTCCGGGTTTGGCAAACAACGCTCCACCCAGGCAACGCTCGCTGTTTGTGCCTAATCGCATCCTGCGTGGTTTACTCCCTCTCCCGCGGGCGTCGAGAGCGTAGCGAGTCGCAGCGGGCTGGATGTCAGGAAGCTGATTGCGCGGCAACCTGACCTACGTGGCTATGATGGCATGCAAACCCAGCGCGGTTTATTATCCGGCCGGAATTCGGATGGCCGACAATGAGGCAATTTCTCAGGCTGGCGCATCAGAGGCAGGGCGCATTCGACGTGGGCCGTAATGCGTCAGCATCATTCGCGTTATCGATGCGGTTCGTTTTTTACCGCGCAATAATCGATTCTTACACCCTCTCCCGCAGGCGGGAGAGGGCGGGGGTGAGGGTGGTGATACGAGCGTCATCGCGGCATCAAAGGGTGTTTCCCTTTGTATCCGTTGCTCACCAAATCACGGCAGATCGCCAGGGAGGATGTTCGGAAATATGGGCATCCTAACAAGCTTAAGTAAGTGCCATTCGAGTCTGACCCGAATGGCACTTACTTAAGAATAACTAACTGAGTAGAAAGATAAAGTAAGACTGGCTCAAGGTGATAAGGTGTGAGTCGCGAAACCACAAACCATCACAACAGGAGCCAGCCTTAATGC
>CALZJG010000074.1 GCA_945787555.1 uncultured Chromatiaceae bacterium
AGAGGTGGCTTAAGCATGTGCGGTATCGTCGGCGCGGTGGCGGAACGGGACGTGGTCCCGATTTTGATCGAAGGGCTGAAGCGGCTCGAATATCGCGGCTATGATTCGGCGGGTGTCGTGGTGTTGGACGAGCAGGCACGGCTCACGCGCATGCGCGCGCCGGGCAAAGTGCGCGAAGTCGAGGCACTGGTGAAGGAAGGCGGTTTGCGCGGTGTCAGCGGTGTGGCGCATACCCGCTGGGCCACCCACGGCAAGCCCAATCAGGCCAACGCCCATCCCCATATCTGCCGCAAGACCGTGGCGGTGGTGCACAACGGCATCATCGAGAATCATGAGGCTTTGCGCGCGACCCAGCGCGAGCGTGGCTACGAGTTCACCTCGCAAACCGACACCGAGGTGGTGGTCCATCAAATCTACGACCATCTGCAAACTGGCAAGAGCCTGCTCACGGCGGTGCAGGACACAGTGCGTGAATTGGAGGGCGCTTATGCATTGGGCGTGATCAGCAATACGGACGCCGGCACCTTGATCGCGGCGCGCCGCGGTAGCCCGCTGGTCATCGGTGTGGGTATCGGCGAACATTTCATCGCTTCCGATGTCGCCGCGTTACTGCCGGTGACGCAACGCTTCATTTTCCTCGAAGACGGCGATGTCGCTGAAATCGCCAAGGACAGGCTGAGTATTTTCAACGCCGCCGGCGAGCCGGTAGAGCGCCCGCTCAAATACAGCGAACTGACCACCGATGCGGTGGAGCGCGGCCAATATCGCCATTACATGCTCAAGGAAATCTTCGAGCAACCGCGCGCCTTGGCGGAAACCCTTGAAGGCCGCCTGAGCGGCGATAGCGTGTTGGAAGCGGCCTTGGGGCCGGAAGCGCCCGCCATCCTCGACAAAGTACAAGGCGTGCATATCCTCGCTTGTGGCACCAGCTATCATGCCGGCATGGTGGCACGCTATTGGCTGGAGTCGTTGGCCGGCATTCCGTGCAGCGTGGAAGTGGCCAGTGAATTCCGCTATCGCCATCCGGTGGTGCGGCGCAACTCCTTGGTGGTGTGCATATCGCAATCGGGTGAAACGGCCGACACCCTGGCCGCTTTGCACGAAGCCAAACAACGCGGCTTCGGCGCTTCGTTGGCGATCTGCAACGTGCCGGAAAGCTCATTGATACGCGAATCCGACCTGGTGTTGATGACACGCGCCGGCCCCGAGATCGGCGTCGCCTCCACCAAGGCGTTCACGACTCAATTGGTGGCCTTGATGTTGCTCGCTGTCGTGTTGGGCCGGCGACACGGTATGTCGGCACAAACCGAAGTGCAATTGGTGCAGCAGCTAACCCACTTGCCCACCGTCATTGAGCAAGTGCTGGGTTTCAACGATGAAATCCAAAAACTCGCCGAGCGCTTTGCCGATAAGCATCACGCCTTGTTCTTGGGGCGTGGCGCACAATATCCGGTGGCCATGGAAGGCGCGCTCAAACTCAAGGAGATTTCCTACATCCACGCCGAAGCCTATCCCGCCGGCGAATTGAAGCATGGACCTTTGGCCTTGGTGGACGCCGACATGCCGGTGATTGCGGTGGCGCCCAACAATGAGTTGTTGGAAAAGCTCAAATCGAATTTGCAGGAAGTGCGCGCGCGCGGCGGCGAGTTGATCGTGTTCGCCGATGAGTCGGTCGACGTCGAAGCCGATGAGCAATTGACGCTGTTCAGGATCGCCTCCGTGCCCGACCCTATCGCGCCTATCGTATTCACCGTGCCCCTGCAATTGCTGGCCTATCACGTCGCAGTGCTCAAAGGCACCGACGTCGATCAGCCGCGTAATCTTGCCAAATCAGTAACGGTGGAGTGAGCCGGCCGGGCCGCAAGTTTCGTATTAATGAACCTTTGAATAATCGGTCATTTCGAGCCCTGTCCCGAGTGCAAAGAGAGAGCTTAGCGAGACATCTTCTGCTGCAGGCTGCTATCTAATCAGCGTGATACCAGATTTCTCCCTTCGCTCGAAATGACAAAGACGAACGGTCGAAATGACAAAAAAGAATTAATGAGGGGTTCCTTAATGAGCCAGTGACACGTCGACCGCCACGTCATCACTGCGGCTGGCGCCTTGCTCGTCGGTCACGGTGAGGCGGAACACCAGCGTCGTTGGTGCGGCGATGCTGGACTCATTCAGCAATACGGTGGTGGTGTAGCTGCGATAGTCGGCCGTGGCGAGGTCGTTTTTGCCGTCTCCATTGAGATCGCCGATGGCGATGCCGTAGGGTTTGATGGGGTCCACGCCCGGGGTTGCGCGCACGTCATAGTGCAGTGCCGGCTTGAAAGTGCCATCGCCGTTGCTCAGCAGCACACTGACGGTATGGCTATCTTCGTTGGCGATCACCAAGTCGACATCATCGTCACCGTTGAGGTTGCCCTTTTGCAAGGAGCGCGGCGCCAAGCCGACTGTGTAGTAGGCCGACGGCACATTGAAGCTGCCGTCGCCGTTACCGAATAACAGGCTGACGTTGGGGCCTTCTTGATTGGTGACCGCCAGGTCCATGAACCCGTCGTGGTTGTAGTCATGCATGATGGACACCAGCGAGCGGTCGCCGGCGAAATAGTGGCTGGCGGGCGCGAAGGTGCCGTCGCCGTGGCTCAGCAGCACGCTGGCCGTGTCGTCCCACTCGTTGCCGGTGGCCAGATCCGGATGACCGTCGCCGTTGAGATCGCCGATGTCGGCATACCAGGGCCCGTCACCCACCGCATAATGAACGCCGGTGGCGAACGTGCCATCGCCGTTGTTGATCAGCACCGTGACATCATCAGAACTGGCATTGGCGGTGACCAAATCCAAGTGATCATCGTGATTCAAATCGCCGGCCTTGACCGAGTAGGGGCTGTCACCGACCGCATTTCCGACCGCCTCATGGAAGCTGCCGTCGCCCTTGCCTAGCAGTACGCTGACTGTATTGGCGCGGAAGTTGGACACCGCCAGATCAAGTATCTGGTCGCCATTGAGATCGGCCATTTCCGTGGAAATGGAGCGATTGTCGGTCGCATAGTGAGCGGGTGAGCCAAGTTTGAATGTGGACATGACGGGCGTTTGAAACTGCAGCGAAGGGCTGTCGACGTCGTCCAGCGTCACGCTGAGTCCACTGACTTGAGTCCAGAGATAGGTGAGATCATCGCTGTCCTCGTCCTGAGCTGCACCGAGGAAGGTGACGAGCGCCCCTTCTCCGACAGCGAGATAAGGGCCCGCTTCCACGCTGGGAGGATCATTGACAGCGAGGATGGTCACATTGATTTCGTCGCGCGCCGAAGTCGCGGCACCGTCGTTGGCGCTGAGTGCGAACATCAAGGTGGTGTCCGCCGTGACGCTAGGTGCCTCGAAGCTGAGACTGGCGCTATTTGAGTCGCTTAGCGTGATTGTCGGCCCGCTCAATTGGTGCCAGGCATAGGAGAGCGCCTCGCCGCCCTCGGCCGAGCCGTTGAGTTGGATGAGGGTGCGTTCCTCCGCGCTGATATCCTCGCCTGCAGAGACGCTGAGTGCGGCAGGCGGTGTGCTGATCGGTGTGCTCGCGTCGTTATCGGCGTCGTTGCTGGTCGCCGGTATATCCACGCAGCCGCTCAGCAGGACAATAACCAATACCGCGCACCCAACCGGCCTGGCGTGTGCGGTGTGAGAGGGGTGGGAAATCGTGGAATTCATACACTTGAGTCCTGTTGGAGTTCAGCCTAAATTTTTGCCCTAGCTGATACAGCACTTGTCGGGCAAGCGTTACCGGGCGATCATCCATGCTTGCTTAAGAGATTTAGCGGCGCGGGGGGGGGGTTAGATTAGTGAAGGCTGATATAGCATCTGCCCAGGACCGGCGATGAAGCGCTAAGTCATGGAATTTGCAGGGATTTGATAAACAGTGTTAAGGTGACAGACAAGCGTGGGGCAGCCGTAAAGCGAGTTCATGAGTCGCTCGCCCGGCGCCATTCGCAGGGGGAAGGCAGCCTCTAGAGCTGCGGCGCACAGCTTTCTAGCAGCGCAGGGATGGCGGTTAAGGTGCCCGCCAGCCAGTTCCCGATCAGGGGGTTTATGCGCGAGAAACAGGCACAAGAACAACGAATTTGCTTTGCGGATGAGGCGGCCTCAATCACAATGACATGGTGATCGAACCCGCGCCTAAGCACGGAAAACTTGGCCATACTTTGAGCTGGACCGACGATCTGGACCGACCTACGCAGGGAGTTTTTGATGACCAGCCAGCGTGAGACATCCTCCCAACAGCGCCCCATCATATTTGGCGAAGTGCTGTACGATACCTTTCCCGACGACGCTGCGGTGTTGGGTGGCGCGCCCTTCAATGTTGCCTGGCACTTACAAGGTTTCGGTCTGCAGCCTTTGTTCATCAGCCGCGTGGGCACCGATGAGCTCGGCGCGCAGGTGATCGCTGACATGCAGGCGTGGGGCATGGACCTGCGCGGCGTGCAACGCGACGAGCAACATCCCACCGGTCGCGTGGTGGTGAGCTTTCATCATCACGAACCGCGCTTCGATATCATCGCCGACCAGGCCTATGATCATATCGATGCCGACCAGGCGACGACGGCTTTGCAAGGCGCCAATGGCGCGCTGCTCTATCATGGTAGTCTGATCGCGCGCAGCAAGGCGTCTCGCGCAGCCTTGACACAGTTACGGCACCATTGCCGTTTGCCCACGTTCGTCGACATCAACCTCCGCCCACCGCATAGCCAGACCGAGTTTGTCCAACAATCGTTCACCACAGCGCGTTGGGTCAAACTCAATGAGCATGAACTGGCCACCGTAATGGAGTGTGCGCCCTTGCAGGGCGCGGCGTTGCGTGAGGCGGCGATTGCGTTTCGGGCGCGTCATGACTTGGCTTTGCTGGTCGTCACTCGCGGCGCCGATGGCGCTTGGTTGCTGGGCGAGGACACGACTATCGAAGTTAAACCCGTGGACGCCGGCGAAGTGGTGGATAGTGTAGGCGCAGGCGATGCCTTCAGCGCCGTGACCATCCTCGGTTTGCAGCATCGTTGGTCCTGGTCCGTGCTCGGCGAGCGGGCAGTGGATTTCGCCGCGGCGGTATGTCGCTTGCGGGGTGCGACGACGCCTGATCAAGCACTCTACGGTCATTACATCAACAAGTGGGGATTATGACAGCCAAGGCAGATGGCCTCTATATCATGCTCATCAGCGTCCACGGCTTGATCCGTGGACGCGATCTGGAACTTGGGCGCGATGCCGATACCGGCGGGCAGATCATCTATGTGGCGGAACTGGCGCGTGCTTTGGTCGCGCACCCCGACGTCGCGCGCGTCGATCTGCTCACGCGCATGGTGGTGGATGCGAAAGTCGATGAGGCCTATGCCGCGCCCGAGGAAGAAATCGCGCCCGGCGCCCACATCATCCGCCTACCCTGCGGGCCGCGACGTTATTTACGCAAAGAAGTGTTGTGGCCACATCTGGACAGTTTCGCCGACCATGCCTTGCACCATATACGTCGCGTGGGGTGGGTGCCGGATGTGATCCATGGGCATTACGCCGACGCCGGCTATGTAGGGGCGCGCTTGGCGGGCTTACTGGGCGTTCCGCTGGTCTACACCGGCCACTCATTGGGTAGGGAAAAACAACGCCGCCTGATTGATCAAGGTCTCAAGCCGGAAAGTATCGAGAAGCAATACAACATATCATTGCGTGTTGAAGCCGAAGAGTACGCGCTCGACAACGCCGCTTTCGTGGTGGCTTCTACCTCGCAGGAAGTCGAGCAACAATACAGCCTCTACGATAACTATCAGCCCGGGCGCATGGTGGTGATTCCGCCAGGTGTGGACTTGGAGCGCTTCCGTGCGCCGCCGCGCGGCATGACCAAGCCGCCGATTTATCATGAGCTTGCGCGTTTCTTGCGCGAGCCGCGCAAACCGATGATTCTGGCCCTGTCGCGCGCCGACGAGCGCAAGAATATACGCACCTTGGTGCGGGCCTATGGCGAGCACCCCGCGTTGCAAGAGTTGGCCAATTTGGTCGTGGTGGCGGGCAATCGTGATGACATCGAAACCTTGGACAAGGGCGCACGACTGGTCATGACCGAGCTACTGATGCTCATAGATCGCTACGATCTATACGGCAAGGTCGCCTATCCTAAACATCATGAGTCGCAGGATGTGCCGATATTCTATCGTCTCGCCGCACAGCGACACGGTGTGTTCGTCAATCCCGCCCTCACCGAGCCGTTCGGTTTGACCTTGATCGAGGCGGCGGCCAGCGGTTTGCCGCTGGTGGCGACCGAGGACGGCGGGCCGCGCGATATCATCGGTTATTGCAAGAACGGATTATTGATCGATCCGTTGGACGCCAAGGCAATGGGCGAGGCGATCCACGATGCCTTGAGTGATCGCGCGCGTTGGACTCGTTGGGCGAAATCCGGTATCACCGGCGCGCGCCGCCGTTTCTCCTGGTCGGGACACGCAAACACTTATTTGCGCGAAATCAAACGAGTGCTCAAAGAGTCGCAGCGTGCGCGTTTGACGCGCGCCAAGAGCAAATTGCCGGTGAGCGACAGGGTCATCATCACCGATGTCGACAATACATTGATCGGCAACGAGCAGGCCTTGGCAGCCTTTCTCGAGCGCTTGCGCGAGGCCGAGGGCCGCTTGGTTTTCGGCGTGGCGACGGGACGGAGGGTAGAGGCGGCGGTGCGCGCGTTGAAGGAATGGCATGTGCCCGCCCCCGATCTATTGGTGGCGGCGGTGGGTACTGAAATTTACTACGGACCCAAGCTTGTCCCCGACGTGGGTTATCAGCATCATCTGGCCTATCGTTGGGAGCCTGAGCGCTTGCGCGCAGTGATAGAAGAGCTGCCCGGCGTGCGCTTGCAAGAGGGCGAGGAACAGCGGCCGTTCAAGATAAGTTATTTTATCGATCCGGATATCGCGCCCAGTGTACGCAAGATACATCGTTTGCTGCGCCAGCAGAATTTGCATGCCAACGTAGTGTACTCGCACGGCATGTATCTCGACCTGCTACCGGTGCGCGCTTCCAAGGGCGGCGCCATCCGCTATCTTTCCTTGCGTTGGGGTATTCCCATTGAGCATGTGCTGGTGGTGGGTGATTCTGGAAATGACGAGGAAATGCTCAGCGGCAACACACTGGGCGTGGTGGTGGGCAACCACAGTGAGGAACTGGAAAAACTTCGTGGCCGCGAGCGGATTTATTTCGCCGAGGGTACTTATGCCTGGGGCATCATCGAAGGCATGGATCATTATGACTTCCTCGGCGCCATGGCACCTAGAGATGAAAGGAGCGTCGTCGTATGAGCGAATCACTCGGCGATTTGCTGGTCGAGCAGCGTGAGACCATGTATTTGTTGCTGCGTCGTTATGCCGCATTGGGTCGACCGTTTCTGCTGCGCTCCGAGTTATGGGACCTGTTTCAATCCTTTTGCCTTGAGCAAGACAAGCCGGAGCTGCTGGACTCAGCGCTCGGCGAAACCTTGCGTGCGACCCAAGAGGCGACGATACGTGCACCGTGGTTGTACATGGCCACGCGTCGTTACGTGGCGCGCTGGCGTTATTTCCGCATTCATATCGAAACCCTGTGCACCGAGGAAGTCACGGTCGCGGACTATCTGCATTTCAAAGAGCAGCAAGTTCCTGACGGCAACGAGAACGACTGGAGCCTGGAGTTCGACATCGGGCCGTTCAATCGTGACTTCCCTAAAATGCGCGAGTCGCGCTCCATCGGTCGCGGCGTGGAGTTTCTCAACCGGCGACTATCCAGTCAGTTGTTTCAAGAGCTGGGTAAGGGTGATCGCAAGCTTTTAGACTTTCTGCGTGTGCACCAATACCAAGGCCAACAATTGATGCTCAACGGGCGCCTCGACGACGTGGCCTCGTTGCGGCGCTGCTTGCGTCATGCTGACGATTACCTGGCCAAGCAACCCTCCAGTGCGGATTGGCATCGTGTCGGTCCCGCGCTTCAAAGCATGGGGCTGGAAGTGGGGTGGGGCGATACGGCGGAACGCATGCGCGACACCATGCGCTTATTGTCCGACATCCTCGAGGCGCCTGACCCTAAACACTTGGAGCAGTTCCTCGGCCGCATTCCGATGATCTTCAACTTGGTGATCCTCTCGCCGCATGGTTATTTCGGTCAAGCCAACGTGCTGGGCTTGCCCGACACCGGCGGGCAGGTGGTGTACATACTCGATCAAGTGCGCGCTCTGGAAAATGAAATGCGCAACCGCTTACGCGAACAGGGGTTGGAGATCGAGCCGCAAATCTTAGTGGTGACGCGATTGATCCCCGAAGCGCCGTCGGGGACCACCTGCAATCAGCATTTGGAAGAAATCGTCGGCACCGAAAACGCGCGCATTTTGCGCGTACCTTTTCGCAGCAAGAGCGGCGAGGTCGTGCCGCACTGGATATCCCGCTTCGAGATCTGGCCCTATCTGGAGCGCTATACCTTGGATGTGGAAAAAGAGCTGTTGGCCGAACTGGGTTGCCGCCCCGATCTCATCGTCGGCAATTATTCCGACGGCAACCTGGTGGCGACGCTGTTGGCGCATCGTTTGCGTGTCACACAGTGCAACATTGCTCACGCGTTGGAGAAGACCAAATACCTGATGTCCGATTTGTATTGGAAGGACAACGACCCGCAATATCACTTCAGCTGTCAGTTCACCGCCGATCTCATCAGCATGAACGCCGCCGACTTCATCATCACTAGCACTTATCAAGAGATCGCCGGGCGCGAGGACAGCGTCGGCCAGTACGAGAGCTATGGCGCTTTTACCATGCCGGGGCTGTATCGCGTCGTGCAGGGCATGGATCCCTTCGATCCCAAATTCAACATCGTTTCGCCGGGTGCGGACGATAACGTGTATTTTTCGTATACAGACAGCGCGCGCCGCCTCAGCGGTCTGCACGATGAAATCGCCGCCATGATATACAGCGAGGATCAGCCCAGTTCGCGCGGCCAGTTGCAAGATCGAGACAAGCCCTTGCTGTTTACCATGGCGCGCTTGGATCGAATCAAGAACATCACCGGTTTGGTGGAATGGTATGGACGGAGCGAACGGTTGCGCAACGTCGCCAATCTGGTGGTAGTGGCGGGCTACGTCGATCCAGGACAATCCGCGGATGCAGAGGAACAAGAGCAAATCCGCCACATGCACGAATTGTTCGAAGACTATCAACTCGACGGCCAAGTGCGTTGGCTGGGCTTGCGCTTGGAGAAGAATCTCACTGGAGAACTGTACCGTTATATTGCCGATCAAGGCGGTGCCTTCGTGCAACCGGCCTTGTTCGAGGCATTTGGTCTCACCGTTATCGAGGCGATGAGTTCCGGTCTGCCCACCTTCGCCACCTTATACGGTGGTCCCTTGGAGATCATTCAAGACGGCGGCTCCGGGTTTCATATCGATCCCAATCACGGTGGTAAAGCGGCGGAGATTATGGCGGATTTCTTCGAGCGCTGCCAAAACGAGCCGGACTACTGGCAACAGATTTCTAACGGCGCGCTGGAGAGAGTGCAGAGTCGTTACACTTGGACGCTGTACGCCGAACGCATGATGACGTTGTCGCGCATCTACGGTTTTTGGAAATACGTCACAAACCTGGAGCGCGATGAAACGCGTCGTTACCTAGAAATGTTCTACGGCCTCCAATACCGCCCGTTGGCCGAGCGCTTGGTGCAATGAGGTTGAATCACGAGGAGCAATGATAGGTATGGATCTGATCATCCAATACATCAACGAGATTCAGTGGGAGAGCATCATATCCAGTACGATGCGCATCCTGTTGATACTCACTATCATATGGGTGCTGGTCAGCGTCGCGCGGTCGTTATTGCGGCGCATGGAATCTCTGCTGGTGGATAGGGGCCAAGAGCAAGGCGAAGTGCCCAGTGAGGCGGCCAAGCGCGCCGAGACCTTGGTACGCTTGCTGCGCCAAGGGGTCGTCATCGTCATTTGGGTCATGGGTTTTTTGGTGGTGTTGCGCGAATTGGG
>CALZJG010000075.1 GCA_945787555.1 uncultured Chromatiaceae bacterium
ATCCAACTAGGGGCACACCGGGCCGCCCCGGGCCGCCCCGGGCCGCCTAAGATCACCTTGAACAAGTGGCATATAGACGCTCCTACACTCCCGCCTGAGGGGAAAGAGGCGACGCTATCTAACATCATGCACCAAGCTTCTCACTATACCTGTCCGCGCCACAAACAAAAACGGCCCCACGCGGGGGCCGCTATTGCGCCTTGTTCGGGGGGCTTAGAAGTTCAGCCCCACCTTGGCCAAGGCGCGGAAATTATCCAAATCGTCCTGGGTACCACCGATGGCCTCGCTTTCGGTGAATTGATAGCGTGCTTCTACGCCCGCATACAGCGGTCCGCGATAGTACTGCAGGCTGCCGCCCACTTGCAGTGCGAGCAGGTCGGCGTCCTCACCCACCTTAGCATCGGCCATGACGTAGCCGAGCCCGGGGCCGAAGCCTAGCGCCAAACCTGAGGCTATATCGATGGTGTAATGGGGATTGATTTCGAGGGTGGACACCTCCAAACCGGCAGCGTCATCTTCGTATGTGACGAAACTCACTTGCTGACGCAGACGATTACTGGGCGGCTGCAACAAGATACAGTCAAAGGCCAGCTCCACACCCACGGCGGCATCACTGTCGGCGCCCTCGAGATCGGGATCGAAGGTGCCGTAGAGCACCGCTAGCGTTGGCTTGGCTTCAAAACCGGCATCTTTGTAGGGCAGGAACGACCATCCCTCCGCCTGCACTCCTTGCATCGAGACGGCTAATCCCACCGCTACCAACCATTGCATGGAAACGTTGCGCATCATCATCCTCCTGTCGTGGGGTATATTTGTTTATTAGTTTCTTCTTATATACAAGTCATCCCCACGGGTCAAGCGGAATAGGCGCTTTCAATCAGCCTGCGTACTCTCTTCCAGAGCCTGTAACTTGCGGTAAAAGGTGCGCTCGCTTACGCCCAATGATTTTGCCAAGGCGCGCTTGTCACCATGATGCCGCGCCAGCACCCACTGCAGATAAAGTCGCTCTACCTCACGCAATGGTTGCACCTCGCCGGCGAACAATGGCGGCGTGGGACGCGCCTCGCCGCAACGACACTCGGTCGGCAAGTGCTCAGGCAGTATCACCTCGCCGTCGGCCAACAGGCTGGCGCGTTCCAAAATATTGCGCAACTCGCGCACGTTACCGGGAAAACGATAGCTGCGCAGGCAATTCAAGGTCTCTGCGTGCAAGCGCATCGGACGTTCGCCACCCAAACGAAGCAGCAAACTCTCGGCGAGGAGTGGTATGTCTTCCCCGCGCTCACGCAGCGGCGGCAAATGAATGGGAAAGGCGCTGATGCGGTAATAAAGATCACGACGAAACGCGCCCTCTTCCACCATCGCCGCCAATTCGCGATGGGTGGCGCAGATCAAGCGAAAGTCCGCTTGCTGAGGCTCGACACCTCCCACACGCCGAAATGTCCCCGTCTCCAATAAGCGCAGCAGCTTGACCTGCAAAGCCAGTGGGATATCGCCTATTTCATCGAGAAACAGCGTGCCGCCGCGCGCCGCTTCCACCAGTCCGATCTTGCGCGTGTGTGCACCGGTGAAGGCGCCTTTCTCGTGTCCGAACAATTCACTCTCGAACAGCGTCTCGGTCAAGCCTGAACAATCCACCGGCACGAACGGCCCATTAGTGCGCTTGCTGGTGTCATGCACCGCCCTGGCCGCCAGCTCTTTGCCGGTGCCCGATTCGCCCAGTAACAACACCGTGGCATCACTGCTTGCAACGCGCTCGATCAATCCCAACATCTGATTAAAGGCCTTGGAGCGGCCCACCAAGCCTTGTCCCTCAACGCGACTGCTGCCCGCGTCGGTCTGGCGCAGAATTTCGAGGAAGTAGGCGATCGCGCCGTCACTGTTGCGTATCGGTAGGGTTTCAACATCGACGTGCTCCTCTCCCAGTGGCGTGTAATGCAAGTGCAACACCCGTTGCGGTTGCTGCGATTCCAAGCTGTTCTTGAGCGGACAGGTCTCGCCCGCTTGATCGCAGGGCCGCGAATAATGATGCGACACTTGGTAACAGTGCAAACCCTTGCGCAGATCCAGTTCACCGTAACGCTCACGGTAGGCGACATTGGCGGCGAGCACGCGATAATCCAGACCGATCAATACGGCGGGATGAGGCAAAGCATCAAGCATCGCGCCCAAATCAGGTAAGGTAGCGGGAGTGGACATGATGGACCTCCATGACTGCCATATTTGGCAACTTGGTGAGTAGGCAGTTTGCCATATATGACATGCTCACATCATCATATGCGCACTTCTGCATACCGGCCGAACCTTCGTTAGATCCTCATCAAACTACATAATTTTATAATTTAACTGGCTTTATTCTTCATCTTCGAGTTCTTCGCACGCTTCTTTTCCGCCTTGGCCCGTCAATTGCTCTGTCTCTGTCGTAGATGGCGACGCGGCCACACCTAACAAGGGGGGAATCCATGCCCAAAGTGAGCACCTATCTAGTCCTGGCGATCTTGCTGAGTGCCGGTGGCGTCACCGCCGATCAACTGCAACAGCATCAAGATTGGGCCGGCACGATTTCGCAGCAGTTCGCACACTCCCTCGGACTTACCATGCAAGAGGCCATGAAAAACGGCGGCCCCAGCGCAGCCATCAGCGTGTGCAGGGACCAGGCGCCCGCCATGGCGGGGCGCCTGTCACGCGAGCATGGCGCCAAAATCACCCACGTCGGCATGTACGGGCGCAATCCCCTATTGGGCATGCCGGATGACTATGAGCAAGGCGTGCTCAGGCAGTTCTCGCAACGCGCGGCGCGAGACGTGGCACTCAGAGGCATGCACCACGCCGAAGTAGTGGAAGAGCCCAATGGCCGCTATTTCCGCTATCCGCTCGCGATCGTGGTCGAAGAACGCTGTCTTGTCTATTACGGCGGTGCCGAACAGCGCCCCGCGATCATGCAAGCGGTGCTCAAGGAAAGTTATCCCTTGGACGCCGCGCTGGACTATCGGGCCGGAGAGCTGCGCGGCGCCATGAGCATCAAGCAACCCACCAGTAGCCGTTTTTAAGTCGACTACCATTCAATAAAGGAGAATACACGCATGGCACATATCGTCATCATAGGGGCCGGAATCGGCGGCATGCCCGCCGCTTATGAGTTGCGCGAAGCTTTGGCCAAGGAGCACCGCATCACCGCCATCAACGCCACCGAATATTTCCAATTCGTCCCCTCCAATCCCTGGATGGGTGTGGGCTGGCGCGATCGTGAGGAGATCACTTTTCCTATTCGTCCTTACTTGGAACGCAAGGGGATAGACTTCATCGCTCAGCCGGTCACCAGAATCGAGGCCGAAAGTAACCTGCTGCACTTAGCCAACGGCGATACGGTGGACTACGATTACCTGCTTATCACCACCGGCCCGAAATTGGCCTTCGAAGAAGTTCCCGGCCTCGGTCCGATTGACGGACACACGCAATCGATCTGTACCGTCGATCACGCCGAGCACGCGCACAAAGATTACGAAAAATTCGTAGAAGATCCGGGGCCGGTTGTCATCGGCGCGGTGCAAGGCGCCAGCTGCTTCGGCCCGGCCTATGAATACGCCTTCATCGTCGACACCGATTTGCGCAAGCGCAAGATCCGCGACAAAGTACCGATGACTTATGTCACTTCCGAACCCTATATCGGCCACCTCGGCTTGGGCGGCGTCGGTGACTCCAAGGGCATGATGGAATCGGAGCTGCGTCAACATCACATCAAGTGGATCACCAATGCCAAGGTCACCAAGGTCGAGGCGGGGAAGATGTACGTTGCCGAACACAACGACAAAGGCGAGGTCACTAAGGAACACGAGCTGCCGTTCAAATACTCCATGATGCTGCCCGCCTTCAAGGGCGTGGACGCGGTGGCACAAGTCGAAGGCATGTGCAATCCACGCGGCTTCGTCCTCGTCGACGAGCATCAACGCAACCCGAAATACCAGAATATCTACTCTGCTGGTGTCTGTATCGCCATCCCGCCTGTGGAACAGACACCCGTGCCCACCGGCACACCCAAAACTGGGTACATGATCGAATCGATGGTGACCGCCATCGTGCAGAACATTAAGGAAGAATTGGCCGGCAAGGCACCTACTCACAAAGGAACTTGGAACGCCATCTGCCTGGCCGACATGGGCGACACCGGGGCGGCCTTCGTGGCCTTGCCGCAAATCCCGCCGCGCAACGTCAACTGGTTCAAGAAAGGAAAATGGGTGCACGTGGCCAAGGTGGCCTTCGAGAAATACTTCATGCGCAAGATGAAGAAAGGCACCTCGGAACACATCTTCGAGAAATACATGCTCAAAGCCTTGGGTATCAACCGGCTGAAGGCCGGCACTGACGACTAAAAACGGCCCCCTCTTGTGCGCCGGCCCCATCACGGGCCGGCGCTTTTTTTCGGCTATCCAGACTTAACAGCCAACAATACAAAGGTTACTATCACGGCCAGTTACTAAGACCCGCGCTCGCATGAATAAACGCAAGATTTCCTCGCCCGATGTGCACCTGAATTTAAGCGTGCGTGGCCTGACACAATCGGCAGCGCTGGCCATTAACGAACGCGGTGCCGCGTTGCGGGCCCAGGGCAAGCAGATCTATATGTTGGGCCTGGGTCAGTCCCCCTTCCCGATTCCGCAAGTCATCGTCGATGAGCTCAAGGCCAATGCGCATCAGCGACGCTATTTGCCGGTGCGCGGCCTGCCGCAATTGCGCGAGGCGGTAGCCGACTATGTACGTCGCACCAGCAGCGTGGACCACCGCGCGCAAGATGTGTTGGTGGGCCCCGGTTCCAAAGAACTGATCTTTATCCTGCAGTTGGTCTATTACGGCGATTTAATCATCCCAACGCCGGCGTGGACCTCATACGCGCCGCAAGCCCATATGCTCGATCGGCAAATACACTGGCTGCATACCGACGCAGTACAAGATTGGCGATTAATGCCCGAGGACTTGGACGCGCTGTGTCGTACTGATCCCAGCCGACCGCGCATTGTGACACTCAATTATCCGTCCAATCCCAGCGGCTGCACCTATACCCAAGACGAACTCAAGGCATTGGCGCGAGTAGCGCGGCAATATCGTTTGATCGTGCTGTCGGACGAGGTGTACGGCGAATTGCATCATCGCGGCCAACACACCTCGATCGCGCGCTTCTATCCCGAGGGAACCATCATCAGCGGCGGACTGAGCAAATGGTGCGGCGCCGGCGGCTGGCGTCTCGGCACTTTCGTGTTCCCACGTTCACTGCAATGGTTGCTGGAAGCGATGGCGGTAGTGGCCAGCGAAACTTACACCTCCACCAGCGCCCCCATCCAGTACGCCGCCGTGCGCGCCTTTCAAGGCGGCATGGAAATCGAGCACTATCTTACTCAAGTGCGCCGCGTCCTGCGCGCCCTGGGTCGGCATTGCGCACGGCAATTGCGCGATGCCGGCGTGCGGGTGGCGGAACCGCGCGGCGCGTTCTACCTGTTTCCCGATTTCACTCCGGTGCAACATCGCTTAGAAAACCGCGGCATACACACCAGCGAGGCCTTGTGTGAACGCTTATTGGAAGAGCGCGGGGTCGCGCTCCTACCCGGTAGCGCCTTCGGTCGTCCGGCGCAGGAATTATGCGCCCGTCTCGCCTATGTTGATTTCGACGGCGCGCGCGCCCTGGTAGCGGCGGAGCAGACTCCGGTAACGCAAGAGCTGGAAGGGGCGTTTCTCGAGCATTACTGCAACAACGTCATCACTGCCGTGAACAAGATGTGTGATTGGATTAGTGGGTGAGGACGCGGTCGCCCAAATACACTATCAATTTGACGATTGCGCACCCTGTCCCGTCCGTTGCGGGGGTGAGGCTTGCCCGATGTAGACGATACCGTGGACGATGTTGCGCTCATCGCGCAGACAAGAAGCCGTAATTACCACGGGTATGACTCGACCCTCACGTGACAAGTAAGACGTCTCGCGCTGTTCTATCACACCGCCGCTCGCCAGCTTGGGTAACCATTTACTTTTGACCAATTCGCGTTCTGACTTGCAATGCAACATCGACAGCGATTTTCCCACCAAGGCCTGATCGGTATAGCCCAATAATTCTTCTAGCGCACGGTTGACGGTGCGTATCTTGCCGTCGGGCTCGGTGACCACCACGGGTTCGACCATGGTGTCGATGATCTTGTCCAAATAAGCCTTGGTGGCGTTCACTTCCACGCTCTTGGCCTTGAGCGCGGCGGCCATCTTGTTGAAAGTACGCGCCACATCGCCCAGTTCATCCTTGGAGACTTGCGAGATGCGTGTATCCCAATGCCCGGCCGCCAAGGCCAGGCTGGCATTCTTCAACGCCACTAAACCCCGCGTGATGAGACGCGATAGATAGACCGCAATCAATACCGCCACCAATACGATGATCGGTCCGATCATCACTGCCATATTTCGCGTTTGACTGATGGCGGCGCGCACATCGTTCTCGCGATTGGAGAATTGCTTCAAGGCCCCCGCCAACGCAGCATCCACGGCATAGACGAAAGTAGTTTCGTAAACCTCGACTTCCTCGATCTTCTCCACTACCACGGGCGCGGCCGCACCAGCGCGCTCCAGATCGAGCAATTCCTGCAACAGTGTCTGCAAACGAACGCTGGTAGAAACGATTATGTTGAATAACTCGGGATCGCCGCGCCAGGCCCGCCCGCTCAACATAGCACGGTAACGCTCCGCCGCCGCCTCGTACTGATCCAAGGCCAGCGCGAACTCATGCTCCTGCGCTTCCTGCATGGCAGTGAGTTCCTCGGTGCCGCTCTTGGAAATCGCGAACGCCAATCCGCTGGAGGTCACCACCACGCGCGCGCCGTAGTAACGTAAATCATGCAGGGCTTCGATGACGGGGAGGGTTTCCTGCGAAACCTCGGCGAAGGCATCATCCAGCGCATCGGTGCTGCGATAGGTCATGAATGCCACCACGGTGACGACCATGGCGACGAAAATATATCCAAAAAGCAGCTTGCCGCGAAGAGTCATGGCCGCGAGGTTCCGTGCTCAGCAGCCTGCTGTGGCACGAGCACACGCGCCTCGGTTAGCATACACAAAATAAGTGACCGCCTGGCTGGGAACCGCACCGGCAGTGGGACCGGACACCTGTAAAGTGGCAATGGGCAAGGTCGGTTCCAGGCTAGATATAGTGGGGGAAATTGTAACGGGGGGGGACGCCAGGCGCAATGCAGGACGAGGGAGGACAGCGGGTGAACGCAGTTCACCAAGTAAAAACCCTTGCCATTGCAGGTACAACGAGGGCCCCCGCCCTTGCTCACATCAATCCCCTCCCCGACACCTGCCCCCCGCTCGCGGGCGAGATTAGTGGCAAGCAATGCCCGGTGATCGGCTTGAACGAGCACGGCTAATAGCAAGCGGAATGTCATTACAATGCAGCAATGACGTAGATGTAGCTAGAAATAGCGAACAGCGGCTCTGCCCTGAAAGGAGAAAGGTTGGGATGAGGTGATAGGGCTGCCAATTCACAGAGCCCCCACGCGCGCGCTGCGAGAATCAGGAATGAGCTAAGAGCCGCACGACTGGTCTGCGCACGCTTAATCCCATCACCTTACATGCGCGCCCCGCGCTCCGCCTCGGCGTAGCGGCTGAGCTGGGTGATGAGGTACTGATAGGCGTCCTCGACCGAATCGGTAACATGATAAATATTCACGTCCTCGGGACTGATGACGCCGTGACGAATCAAGGCGTCGAAATTGACCACGTCATTCCAATACTGCCGACCGAATAACACCACCGGCAGATGCTTGCGAATCTTGTGGGTCTGCAACAGAGTGAGCAATTCGAATAATTCGTCCAAGGTGCCAAAACCGCCGGGGAACACGATCACCGCCTTGGCCAGGTAAGCGAACCAGAATTTGCGCATGAAGAAATAATGAAAATGGAACGACAGCTCGCGCGTAATGTAGGAGTTGTCGAACTCCTCGACAGGCAGTGAAATGGTCAGGCCCACGTTCATGCCCTTGGCCTCGGAGGCACCACGATTGGCCGCTTCCATGATGCCCGGCCCGCCGCCGGTGCACACCACGAAACGGCGCGACTCGTCGGACAACTGCTTCGACCACTCGGTCACCATGCGCGCCAACTCGCGCGCCGCCTCATAATAGTGGGACATCTCCAGCGCCACGCGCGCTGTTTCGGCATCGGCATCGGTATCGGTATCGCCCTCGCCGCGTTCGGCGGCGGCGACCAACTGCTCGGCGTCGCTGCGCGAGACGAACCGCGCTGACCCCATAAACACGATGGTGTCCTCCACCTTGTAATGCGATAGCCGACCTTCCGGCTCGATGTATTCGGACAGTATGCGCAAAGCACGCGCATCGCGGCTACGCAAGAAACTCTCGTTCAAATAGGCCTCGGTGGTACGACGATTGCGGGGCGGTTTGCTAGGCATCTTAATGGTCTATCCCTGCTAGTGGCTGACATCCATCATAACGGATAACGCGTGCGAGTATAATGATGCATCTACCCATCGCGCGCGCACCCATGATTCATGAAATAGGCCCCTTCCCCGCCGGCCGACTGTGGAATACGCTGACCGTCTGTCGCGCGCAAGCCCTGCGGCAAGGCGCGCTGCAGCCCATAGCCACCATCGAGGAGCAGGTCGAGCAAGCAGGCGTGCATTTCCTGGTGCGGCGCGTCTCCAACCTCACGCGCAAAGCCGCCGCGACAACACGTAACGCAACGACGCGTGTCAATCCCTTTCTGCCCTACGAGCCCACCCTGTTCGTGGCCGACGTCACCACCACCCATGTCGCGCTGCTCAATAAGTATCCGGTCTTTGACCATCACCTGCTCATCATCACCCGCGCTTACGCAGCGCAAACCGCGGGGCTCACCCACGCCGACTTCGCCGCCTGGTGGACTTGCTTGCGCGAGTATCCCGCGCTGGGCTTCTACAACGGCGGTGTGGAGGCCGGTGCCAGCCAGCACCACAAACATATGCAAGTCGTACCGCTGCCACTCACTCCCAACGGCCCGGCGCTGCCGCTGCAACCACTCATCACCGCGCTGCCTGCCGATGGGCAGTTGCATACCCTGCCCGCCTTCGCCTTTCGTCACGCTTTGCTGCGCTGGAACACGGCCCTGCCCAGCGCCGGTGATGAGGCCGCGTCGCGTCTCCACAACCACTATCAGCACATGATGACAGCCTTGCAACTGCTATCCGCCTCCGGTGAAGCAGACACCCGCCCTTACAACCTGCTCCTCACCCGCGACTGGATGCTGCTCATCGCCCGGCGGGTAGAACGCTACGATGATATTTCAATTAACGCCCTCGCCTACGCCGGCTCGCTGCTGGCGCGCGATCAAGCGCAACTCGAATACATCCAACGCCTGGGCCCCATGACCTTACTGCGCGAGACGGCGCAACTGTGAACCGCCTCTACAGAACCCGGCGAACCTCCATATCCTAAGAACAACGGGGTTTATGAAATGCCATGCACGACGTGTTCGAGCCGGCGATAATTCGCGGTATGACCGCATCACCTACCCTCACACCGTGATAGCAAGCCCGCTCTCCCCGGCCTGCTGGCTTGATCAGCGCCCTACTCGCTCACAGTTTCCCTTGCGCCTTCTTGAGCGCCACCTTGATTTCTTCCTTACGGCCGGCGTCAGCGACTTCGCGGCCGGGACGCGGTGGGGAGTTGAGAGCCAGTTCCAGCGCTTGCGCCGCTGCGCGGTATTCACCTTCCTGCAATAGATAATCGCCGTAGAAGTAGTTGGCGTCGATGTTGTCAGGGGATAGCTGTAGCGCTTTCTTCAAGTACTGCTCGGCTTTCTTGTCATCGCCGAAGCTGATCGGCCAGCCGGGGACTTGATAGTAGAGACTGCCCAGCGAAGTATAGACGGAACCGTTAAGCACGTTGGGATCGATCGTTTCTGCACGCTCCAGCAAGGCCTTGGCGTCCTTGACCAAGCCCAACGCGCCCAACCCGCCCTTCTCGCCGGCATAGGTGCTGAGAATGATGGCTTCCCACACCAGTAATTCGGCTTGATGTGGGTGTGACTGGGTTTGCGTGTGCGCTTGCTTGGCCAGCGACTCAAAGGCTCGCTCTCGGTCTTTCTTAGGCGTTTGATACTTGGCCACGGCCCATTGCTGCTGCAACTCGGTAACGGGTGCACTCACGTCGTCGGCGGCCGGAGCGGCCTGGCTCATCAGCACCAAGGCCCCGATGAGGGGCAGAGTGAAGTTACTCATTGGGGATTTCATGGCATACCTCCTTCTCAAGCTTTGGGAACGAACAGTGACATGACGCGATTCTGTTTACGCAGCGCGCCGTCTACCACCCGAGGCAGCAGGCTGTTGATGCGTACGAACAGCTTTTCCGGCCAACCATAGTAGGCAATGGCTTTATCCTTGATGATGGCATCGACGATGAAGTGCGCCACCTCTTCAGGTGCGTCCATGTGCATCTTGGTCGCCTCGGCCATGCGGTACACCGCCTCGCTGTTGGCCGCGGTTTTCACCGCGCGCGGCGCGATGTAGCTTACCCCCACGCCACTGCCGTCCAGTTCGCGACGCAGCGCTTCGGAAAATCCGCGCAACGCAAATTTGCTGCTGGAGTAGGCGGCGAAATAGGCGAAACCGATGCTGCCGAAGGTCGAGCCGATGTTGACGATACGGCCATAACCTTGCTCGAGCATCGCCGGTAATAGGGTGCGAGTGAGTTGCACCGGCGCGATGAGATTGGTCTGGTAGAGGCGGTCGATGAGGTTGGGGTCTTGCTCGCTGAAATCGTGAAAGTCGACGATGCCGGCGTTGTTGATCAATAGGTCGACGCCGCCCAAGGTCTGACGCATTTGATGCAACGCTTCCGCCCGCCCCACACTGCTGGACAGGTCAGCACTGATGGCATATGCCTCGCCGGCTTTGGCCGCGGTGATTTCGTCCTGCACCTCACGCAATGCACTGAGGCGACGACCGACCAACCCCACTCGCGCGCCGCGGGCGGCCAGTTGCAGGGCCAGGCAACGGCCGATGCCACCGGAAGCGCCGGTGATAAGAACTCTGCAATTATTCAGTTTCATGCGTGGCTCCTTTGCCGTCACATCGGTAGACTGAGAAATACATCGCCGTAGAGGCGATAGATCATGCGGGCGCTGTGGATGATGGCGTCACAGTCTTCACGCTGTTCCATCTTGTTCATCCA
Organism: uncultured Chromatiaceae bacterium; assembly: GCA_945787555.1. Taxonomy (GTDB): domain Bacteria; phylum Pseudomonadota; class Gammaproteobacteria; order DRLM01; family DRLM01; genus CALZJG01. The sequence goes on from CALZJG010000075.1 coordinate 11,202, forward strand.
ATTTTCGAAAAACTCCATGTGCTCGATGTCCAGCGCACCGTGCGAACTGAGATAGCTGAAGGCTTGTTTGGGCAGCTTCAGATTTTCCTGGATCGCGTGTGCGGCTTGGGTAGCCAACGCAATGCTAGTGCCTTCCAACACCAACACCATGCCGAAGAAGCCGAGCGGATTGACGCGGTTTATGGTGTCGTAGGCATAGGCCACCATCAGTTCTGTTTCCGGCGCCGGCGTGCCGTAGCGCACGGCTTCGGCGTCGGCATCGCATGCGGCGATGTCGTTCAATATCCACTCCTCATGACCTTTTTCCTCGGCGATGTAGTCGACGATGGCGTCACGCAACCAGCGCGGCTCCTGCGGCAAGCGTGCGCCACAAGCCATCAGCAATGGAACGGTGTGCTTGACGTGGTGATATGCCTGAGTGAGAAAGGCGATGTAAGTGTGCAGGCTGATGCTCCCCTGCACGCCGGCCTGGATCTGCGGGATGCTTAGCAGCGCCGTGCGCTCGCGCTCGGTGGCCTCGCGCAATTCATCATAAAACGACATGCGGTCTCCTCTCGGTGGTGTCGCCGTTGTGTTCGTAAAGCTGATTGATGCGCTCACCGTAGGCAGCCCAAACGGCGCCGCGGCGTGGACGGCCAGTGGCGGTGACTTGCTGGTTGTCGACAGAAAGTGGCTCATCGGCGACGATCCACGAAGATACACGGGCGTAGTCGGGCAGCGCGCTGTTGGCTTGCGCGATGGCCGCCGCCACTCGGGCGAGTACCGAGGGATCATGCTCGGGACGCGGCACGATGACAGCGACGTTGTACGGTCGCGCCTCGCCGAACACGACTGCTTGGGCGATGTGCGGTGAGAATGTCAGCTCCTTTTCTACCCACTCGGGGGCGACGTTGCGCCCGAAGCTGGTGATGAAAATGTTCTTCTTGCGGCCGGTGAGATGAAGATATCCGTCGGCATCGAGATAGCCGAGATCGCCGCTGCCATACCAGGCCTCGTGTTGATCTTTATCATGGAGATAACCGCTGTACAGATTGCCTGCGAATAGAATTTCACCTTCGTCGGTAAATTGAATGCGCACATGCGGCAACACTTTTCCGACACTGCCTAGGCGCTGTGCGTGCGGCGTATTGACCGCCACCACCGAGGCGCATTCAGACAGTCCGTAGCCTTCGAATACCGGCAAACCCAGCACCTGGGCGCGCTCCAGCAAGCGTCTCGAGACCGGCGCACCGCCCACGGCGATGAAACGCAGGGACGTCGGACGCGGGAGACCGCCCTCGATCAAACTCACCAACGCGTGCAGCATCTGCGGCAACAGGATGACACTGCTGGCCTGGTGCGTGCTGATGGCGGCGAGCATGCGCCGCGCATCGAGTTGCGCGGCGCCCAAGGCACCCACTTGGGCCAGACCGGGCACGATGCAACGCGCCCCAGCAAGCAGGGAGGTGTAAACCCCGGCGATGTTTTCCAGCAGCACGGCCAACGGCAGCAGGCAAAGATGGCGATCCTGGGGGGTGACGTCGATGGCATCACACAACTCAACCGCGACACGCTCCATCACTGGCTGCGTCAGGCACACCCCCTTGGGCGTGCCGGTGGTCCCCGATGTGTAGGTGAGCTTGGCGATGCTCGGCAAGTCGTCACGCGGCACCGCCTCGGGAAATCTTGCCAGCCAGGTATTCTGTCCGGCGATACAGCCCAACGGGCAAAAGATTGCCTCAGGTGCGTAGCTAGCGATCTGGGCGGGCTGTTCGGCGACAATGAATTCCACTCCTGCATCGCGCAGTGTGTGACGGGCTTGGTCGCTGGAAAAAAAGCCGGGGATAGGTACCAGGGTAACAGCGGCGGCTTGCGCCGCCAGGTCGCACACCACCCAGGCTGGACCGTTGTCCAGCAACAGCCCTACGCTCCGGCACCCTAGCCGTTCAAAGCGCGTGGCCAATACGGCCACTTCATCATGGAGCGCAGCGTAACTTAACCGCACGCTATCCCCTTCGAGCGCAATGCTATCGCTGTTGACGGCGGCGTGCGTAGTGATCGCTTTGAGGACGGCGTTCATACTGCACTCACAGGCCGAAATGATCGTGGTCGCCACGCACGGAATCGAGCATCCACTCCGGCCAACTGGCTGCCAGCGTGCGCGGCGGCTGCCACAAATGCCCCAAGCGACCGGCGCGGTGGGCGTCGTCCCACAATTGACGGGCGGTGGGAAACAGATAATGCTCGCCCAAGCTACCGGCAAACGCTTCGGCGCCCTGGTCTACGCCGCCCGCGACCACCACCGGCCCTCGTTCGTAATAGGTGCCCCAGTCGCGCTGCGCCTCGCCAAGACAGGCCTTGTCGGCCGGGACTAGGGGGATCAGTTCGATACCCAGTTTGGCGAAGTGATTGCGCACTTGTGGTGTCGCGGTGAATACCACCCACTCATAGCCCGCGCCCTTGAGATAAGCGGTCAGCGTGATGATGAGCGCCCGCGCGCCACCACCACATACCGAGGCCAGGTTGCCCACCTCAACGATGCGACCGCGCTCGAGGGGCCGGGACACCCGCTCGGCCAGAGTGTTTTCCACCGGCTTATCGAGATAGTTTTCCAGGAACAGAGGCTGCTCGGCGGCAGGGCGTATCCCCAAGGCGGCCAGCAGCTTACCGTTTTGGCGCATGCTCAGTAGATAGGGCAGGAAGTCGCTGACTCGGGCACCAAAGGCACGCTTGAATACAATGTGGATGAAGCGCTCGATCTCGGCGCGGCGCGCCTCTCCCTGGGCCACCAATTCGATATCGACCGCCTGTTGGTCCGTTGCTGCGGGCCTCTGCGCGACCGCCAACGGGACGCATGCGTTACTGATTGCCATGTCATGCCCTCCTTACCGCGCACATCAAGTGCTATGAGCATGGAGGTCAATCTAGCAACGGGCTCGTCAAGCCCCCGTCAAGCAAATGTAAAGATTTCGTTAAGATGACCCTAAAATCGCAGCGTCACGCGCGTTCCGTGACCGAGTTCGCTTTCTACCTCGATGCGCCAGCGTTGGCGATCGAAGATGCGTTTGACGATAGCCAGGCCCAGACCGCTGCCGGCGGTCTTGACGTTGTGGCCGCGATAATGGCGGTCGAAGATGTTATCGATGTCTGCGGAAGAAATGCCGGCGCCGCTGTCGGAAATCTCGATCGTCCCAGCATTGACCGTGACCTTCACCTCGCCACGCTCGGTATGATTGGCGGCATTACGGACCAGATTGCTCACCACGATGCCAAGGATAGGCCGCGAGACGGGTATCTCGAAATCGCGCACGATCTCCGCGCGCAGTACCACGGGTTTATCCTGGACCAGGAAACGATGTTGTTCCAGTACTTCCGTCACCACATCCTGGACCCGACAGCTTTCCTGCTTAACAGGCTGGCTCGCCCCACTCTCGCGCGCCAGCAACAACAGCACTTCCAACATCTGCGCCATGCGCTCGCAGGCACGCGCGATACGGTCTACTTGAGCGCGCGCGCGCTCCGGCAACTCGGGATTTTCCAATAGCAATTCGGCGGCGCCGTTGATGACGGTCAGCGGCGTGCGCAATTCATGGCTGGCGTCGGCGGTAAACTCCTGTTCGCGCCGGATGAACTGTTCGATCTCCTGCAAGTAACGATCGAAGGTCTCGGCCAACTGGCCCACTTCATCCTCGGCGTATTGCATGGCGACCCGCGGGGACGTCGCCGAGTTGGGTTTGAGTTCAGCGACTTGACGGGCCAACGCCGTCACCGGCGAAATGACCTTGCCCGACAACCACCCCCCCAACCAGAACGCAATAAGGGTGGCGACCACGACGATCACCACTAGCACGCCCTGGATGATTCTCTCGCGCTCTTCGAAGGAGGTGGCATCCAGCAGCAAATAGACCGTGCCCTTATCCTCATGCGCAACCAGCACATGATAGAGCTGCTCGCGATTGCTCACTTCGTGGGTGCCAGGCGGCAGATCTCGTATAAATTTGGGTACGATGGTCTTTTGCGCATCGCTGACGTAGTAACTCACCATGTCGGCGCTGATTTGGCGACTACCTCCCAGTGGCGGATCCGTCTGCAGCATGAAGAAGCTCAATTCGGCTTGCATGCCTTCTTCCATTAAAGCCTCTTCAATATCTTCTATGGCGAGATAAGCGCCATAGGCCACCAACGCGCTCAGCAACATGCCGAACAGCAAAAAAGAAACCGTGATGCGAAAGCGTAGACTGTGTTTATATTTCATCGGCATCCGCCAGTTTGAAACCGATGCCGTGCAAAGTATGTATCAACGGCTTGCCGAAGGGGCGATCTACCGCATTGCGCAAAGTGTGCATATGCGCACGTAACGCGTCGCTGTCCGGCGGCGCGTCTTTCCATAGCGCCTGCTCGATCTCCTGGCGAGTGACGACATTGGGTGCATTGCGCATTAACAGCTCAAGGATCTTCAGGCCGGTGGGCGTGAGTGTGATGGCTTGCGTACCGCGCCTCACTTTGAGGGTCTTAGTGCTAAAACTCAAGTCTGCCACTTGCAGGTCCTGCGCCCGCCCACCACGCATGCGCTTACCCAGCGCCGTCACGCGCGCCAACAGCTCCTGTAACGCAAACGGCTTGACCAAATAATCGTCGGCGCCACTCTCGAAGCCGGCCAGCTTATCGTCCAACGTGTCTTTGGCGGTCAGCATCAACACAGGCGTGTACTTGCCGGCTTCATCACGCAACTTTCGGCAAACCGTTAAGCCATTCATACCGGGCATATTGATGTCCATGACGATGACGTCGTAATCATTCGTCACCGCTAAATGCAGCCCGGTCACGCCGTCCCCCGCCGCATCGGCGCTATGCCCTTTGGCCTCGAGATAGTCGTAGAGATTGGCAGCTAAATCGGCATCGTCTTCGATAATGAGAATTCGCATAGATAATGATTTCCGGTTCCAATAAGTATTGCTGGAAGACTATCGGCCGGTAGCAACGATGGAGTCATGTCTATGCTACCCAATAAACTCTCTTCCCCACCGGGAGAACGTAGCGAGGACGGCAGAGCCGTTGAGTCAAGAGCAAGGATAGCTAAGCAGAGATTGTAGTCTCCCCTCACACTGGACGACTCTCTGGGGGATAAGAATAGCAAATGAGCTTACTGAACAATCAATAATTGCGGCATCGATTTCATCCATCATAGTCCCACCAACACGTGCTCCAACGCCGACTGCATACGTTGCACGCTGGAGCGCCCTTCCTCAATGGCTGCTTCGGCTTTATCGAATTCCATCAATCCCATATGCGACAAGCGAGGAGACAACATGATCTCGGGGGGGTCGCCCGCCATACGGCTGCGGGTGATACGGTCTTGCATGATATTGATGGAAC
>CALZJG010000076.1 GCA_945787555.1 uncultured Chromatiaceae bacterium
GAGCCAACAAGCCGATGAGACGAACTGGGCGGCATACGCGATTCAAGAGATTTGTTAAGGATATCTCTGTTCACACTCCGTTTACGAAAATGGTGCTTTTATTATTGGTATTGTGGCTAACGTTTTCGGCTGGCGTGTACCTGGCGGAGCAGGGAGTTGAAGGGACATCTATCGATTCATATGGAGATGCATTGTATTGGGGGGTGGCCGCATTTTCTACAGCGGGAATCGCTGATGCGCCGGTCTCTAGTGCTGCTCAGTTACTTGGTGGTCTATGGATAGTCCTTGGGTCAGTGTTGTTCTTCGGAACCATAGTGGCAACTGTTACAAGCTATTTCATGAAGCCAATGCAGCGCCCCCATAAGAAGATAATCGATACGATAGAGTACAACCTTGAACAGTTAGATGATCTGACGGTCGACGAGCTTGATTTATTAAAGGAAACAGTTGACACGCTTATCGTTCATGTTGAGCACTTAAAGGAAAAGCAATCAAGAGGATAGTCGAAATCTAACAATGGTATGCAAGAAGGATGGGCTTTTTCGCTGGTGCTTCAAATGCAACCTCCCAAGCCAGTCGTTATTCCACCAATCCAACCCGCGTCTTCATCTGCAGTCCGAAAGGTTAACCATCTTGCAACCTGACACTTGGAAACGAGCAGAATCCCGTATCTAACTAAGTCATTGTCTATCGCAGTGGAAAGATCCCTCAGTGTCTGGAAGAGGGAGCCAAACATAGGGCGAAAATTCAAGCTTGGATGGCTGCCGATTGAGGCGCTCAAACGATATTAAATCAATAAATAGCTATGATGGCTTAAGGCGAAGTTTCGGTTGCAGAGACGAGACACTTCGTGGCGAATGAAGTAAACATCGTTCCGCTCGTGTAAATATCCGCTATCGAGTTACCTAGAACGTTGAGAAGGATCTCTTGTTAGTTCAATCGGTTGGCGCGATTCTGCGCAGCTATCGGGAAAGTAACACGAAGAATTGCCGAAAGGCAAAGAAGCTGGCAGATGTCCCAGGCGGGGAATCCGTCCAGATTCTCCGGGAGTTACAGAAGATGAGCAAATTAGGGCCTCAGAACTAACAGGCATCCCTCAATCTACCCGCTCTGCCAGTGAAAATGATCGGGTTAATCTGGGATGTAAAACAGGCGAAGATTCTTGCTAGGGCGCTGAAATGCCACCCCGCAGTTCTCGTATTGCCAGTCTGGGAGGTCCGTCAGCAATCTACGGCATCACCGCAAATTCGAACCAGCGCCAAAAAATCGGCGCGGCTCAATTCGATCGCTATGTTCTGAAGAACAATTATCATCTATCATCTATGATGTGCGTTGTTGTGAAACAATGCAGCGGCAAATTCAGAAGATAGTAAGTTAATGACTTTTCATTTTACGAGGACAAATACGGTATGAGTACAGGTACAGTAAAGTGGTTCAATGCAGAAAAAGGTTTCGGTTTCATTACTCCAGATGACGGAGGAAAAGACCTGTTTGTTCATCATTCTGAAATTCAGAGCTCGGGCGGCTATTCAACGCTCAGTGACGGTCAGAAAGTTGAATTCGAAGTCGGACAGGGCCAGAAGGGGCCATGTGCAAACAAGGTTGTGCCTGTCTGATCGTATTACTCAGATTGACGCACTTTAACGGCCACACATAACAAGCGCGTTTGGGATGGGCGCACAATCATGGTGTTCGTTTCACTCAACACCACGGTTGTGCACCCTCCAGCGCGAGCGCTGGGTGTCACAGATATTCAGAGCACTGAGTTTTCACCACTGACCAGATGCTGTTTTTGCGGGGCGATCCGATATGAGGTTGCAGAGCCGTTGAAACGCGCGAAACCGTCATCGCTCGCGGTGCGGAAAGTTCTTCAGTGGAGCAGAACCTGCCTGCGCTGAAGTGTCACCAGGTTCCTCTTCGTGGGTGAAGGGAAAGAGAACCTGGACAGGCACCTGTCCGCAGCGGGTTGGGGCCCGTACTATAGCGGCAGGTGCGGCACCGCATTGTGCGGAATTCACAACGAAGAAATTCACGAAGTTACATCAGGCTCGATAGATGGGGATCCCGAACTCGAAATCGGAAGGCATTGGTTTGTAGGTTCTAAGGCGTCGTGGGATCACATCGGGGGCAGCGCCCCCTTAGTATGAAAAATTCCTTCCTCAGAATGGCAAGCACTGACAAGGCGCCACTTAACAAGGCGTTCACCGCGCCGTTCCCTTGCTACCGCACGTCACCGTTGCCCTCGAGGCTAGGTTAACTTTTCGTTGGGCAGTAGAAAACAACGAAACTTCACAACGTCCTTTACGCCTTGATTGTGGCTGGCATCGTCTTCTTTGCGCATAAAGCGGAAGCGAGTGAGTTAGTAGTATCGGGCTATGTATAATATCTCGATGGCCACGTGAAGGAGTATCTCGGAGATTTTGTCGCTGCGTGACATATGAATACTTGCAAATCTAACTAACTTCATGCCTATGTGAGAATAGGTCGCCAGTCGTGGCCTGTTTGAATTGAGCCATTGCTGAGCACCTCTGCTCAGCAATGGCCTAATAACCGTGAGTGGTTCAGTCGCATGGCGATTATGGCTTTTAAACCTTCCTACAGGCTCGTGAGTCGCGATTACAAGTGTGGTGGATATTTATGGACGAAGAAGTAATTGAAAAAATCAGGCAAGAGCTGCTTCGCCTGAAATCGGAGCTTCAGGAGCTTGAGGAAACATCCAAAGAGACTAGCGAGCCCGTAGAGTTGGATCAGGCCCGAGTTGGTAGACTTTCTCGCATGGATGCCATGCAGGGACAGGAAATGGCGTTGGAAACGAGTAGGCGACGTCAGCACCAGATTCTGAAGGTCGAGGGTGCCCTGCGTCGCATTGAATCAGGCGAGTACGGCGACTGCTTTGCGTGTGGCGAGCAGATAGACATTCGCCGGCTTTCCGTCGACCCAACAAGTACGCGCTGCATGAAATGTATGGATAAGTAAATCCAAAGTTCGCTTCTAATTAGGAAAACTCGCTCAGACAGTGAAAAGTGGCATTCGTCACTGTTCGTTGCGCTGTTCGGTTAAATTAATTGAAGAAGTGCTCGGGCTGGCTCCCATCTAGAAAGGCATGCCCAGAATGAAGGCAATGTGGAACGGCAAAGTCATTGCAGAATCCGACAAGACTGTCGTGGTGGAGGGAAATCACTATTTCCCCGCGGATGCTGTGCAGCGAGCATATCTCAGGGAGAGCAGCACGACTTCCGAGTGCCCTTGGAAAGGGACCGCCAATTACTATTCTCTCGACGTCGATGGCCTGACCAATATGGACGCGGCGTGGTATTACCAACATCCGAAACCGGCGGCGTCGCAAATCGAGGGCCGCGTTGCATTTTGGCGTGGTGTACAGATCGTCGATTGAATGAAGTCGCCGTTGTCTTTAGCGAACAGTACTAAGCGGTATCGTCGCTGATTAGAAATGCCCGTTAGACTGGCTTGAGGTTCAACCTGATGATATGGATATGTATGTAAGGGTAATAATAAGACGTTTGTTAAAAATGAAAACCATAGCCGAAGAAGACTGTTTGAATACCCATAAGTCCGAGGCCACCTAAAGAAATGCCTGTAATGATCAGTATGAAAGGAAGGTAAGTCAATCGCTTTAGCACCTTGTGATTCCACGACATGCGATGCATAAGGGGATGTAGAATAAAGCCTATGGCTAGGCCGAGAAAGGCGATGTTACCTAGAAGAATTGCCGAGACACCAAACAACACACCACAGGAGACCTCAATCGTCTGTACTACAAAATGGCTGGGGTGGCTTTCAGTGAACAATCTCCTCACATGGGTGCCGGCTTGATGTACAATCGACAACCCTCTTATCTCTTGCTGGTCAGACCAAAGATCGCTGCGATCGCCAGTAACCAAAAAGGTCGCTTTCCGGGTCAATATATAAGAAAAGACGCCGAGAGAAGAGATCGGGCCAAGGGCAGCATAGACGACGGTGCTTTGGCATAGGAAACGGAATAGGTAGAAGGGTTTTGAACCCAATTCGATGATGAAGCAGAGAATTGGAGCGAACAGAGTCAGGAGCGTGATCAGAAAAAAATCCACCGAATAGATGACCGTAAAAGCAGGATCAAGTCTTATCATTGGAAGGACCAACTCGTACCCACCTGCGGTGAGGGTGACGGGGTGCGAGGAACCGAAAAGTAGCGGCAAAACTAGGTTGGCATCAATTATGAACAAGAAATAGAAGAGCGCAAGGGGAAGGTTCAGAGTGGGAAAGAGAATATCCAGTTTTTCAACCAGAGAGATATTCTTGGATAACGCTAGCCTACCCGCTTCACGTGCAAGAAATTCACAGGTTCCCCTCGTCCACTTCATGAAGCGGATTCGAAATGCGCGAACCGAGTCGGGAAAGTCTTCATAACAGACCACGTCATCCGCAAATAGCCCTCGCCACCCCTTCTCTCGAAGCCGGACGGCATATGCAAGATCTTCGCTTACGATATCCGGAAAACCACCCACCGCTTCCCAGCAGGAGCGCCGCAAGACGGCCCCGTGGCCTAGGAGCATGACAAAACCAAAGCGATTCCGCAGCGGTTGGTACCAGCGCCAATGAATGTCGATGCCGATACCCATGGCCACCGCCAGGGTGCTGGAAGAATTGGGATTACTGCGGTGATTGGCCTGAACAAAGCCACAATTCGGGTCGGCTTGAAGGCGAGGGACAAGTTGGGTGAGAAAATGAGGCGGAAGAACTTCGTCCGAATCAGCAAGCGCGAAAAATGGTTCCTGTGCGGTAGCGCCAGCCAAAGCATGGTTCAGGTTTCCTGCCTTAAATCCACGTCGGTCTGAGCGGCGGACCACTCGAACCCGTTCCGGATATGCTTTCGCAAAGCTATCTATGCGTCGCCGATATGCCGGATCGTTACTGTCATCCAAGATATAGACAGTGAAATTAGGGTAGTCTTGTTGGACGCAAGATTCCGCGCTTGTTTTCACGAAATCATTGCAAGTGGTGTAAAGCAGCGCCACTGCGGGTGGTGGGGCCGAAGGAATCGGTGAAATAGTAATTGGCTTTTTCTGCAAGAAGCGCCGATAAATTTCGGCAAAGATGATCACACCAATATTGTAGAAACCATATAGCCAAGCGAGCTCCAGAAAGGCGATGAAAAAGGCCATTGCCAGCCAGCTTAAGGGGCCATCTGCGATCGTTAGCAATTGGAGAAGGCGCGGTTGGAACCAAATCAGCGCCGCGACCCAAGCGACAAATATCGACAGGAAAAGCTCGGGCCGTGGCGCGGCTGTGGCCATGCGCGCTTGACTTTCGGATGCTTCGGCAGCAAGTGGCGAGGACTTTGAAATCCCGGCACTACGCCGTACGGAGTCTTTTGCCCGACTCGTCAGTAAACCACGGGGACTTCCAAGGTTTTTTCCCTTGACGATCTGGGCAGCGGCTGCTCCACGACGGGTGTTCCAATTGGCTGTGGTTCTCTTGGACATATGGAGATACCTTTCATTGCCGGCTCTTACTCCATGCCATCTAGTTCCTTTCCAATCTAAAGGTGATTCCGATTCCGATGACCGTGAAGTCTGGGGCGTTAGCAGGTGCTTCGTGGCGAAGCAGGAGGTGGGCTCGGTGCGCCTCCCCGACGGGGGCAATGGCAAGCACATGCGCAGCCCAAAGGTTCCCGGATGCGCCGGGAACTTCGCTGTCTATATTCCCCCAGGCGAGGCCGCCCCCAAGACGCCAGCCATGGTTGAAACGGTAATCCCCTGGAAGAAGAAGGCGCCATTCGTGCTCGTCCACCCCCGCGGATTTCGTATAAAAGAGCGTAGGCTCAATGCGCAATCGGGGGCCGTAGGGAAACCCCACGCCGGCATAGAGGTTCCAGTCGTCTCCATCATCGTCTCGAGGCCCAAAAAGGCCGCCGATTTTCAGAGATTTGGCTTGCGGCAGATAGGTCACGTGTTCGGCCTGGTATAGCATTTGATCAACATCACCGGGCAGCTCTCGTCTCCCAATTTCCACGCGAGTTGTATAGCGTTTTCCCCAATTGGCTAGCACCCCGCCATAGAGGGATGGAATGTCTTCCCCCTCTCGAACCAGGGCGGGATTATCAAGACTCAGGGCATTGTCATAACGAACCCAGAGACGAAGGTCCGGTGAGGGCCATCCGGCGATTTCGGCGGTCCTTAAGCCCGTATCACCGCCGTTGAATGTGTGGCCTCCCCACAGACTCAGTTCCAGTGGGGCGGGGGCGTCACGAACGCCCTCTGTTCCCTCTAGTGCATCTTTCCGACCTGGCTCGAGATCGAGCGCTGAGTTGAAGGCCCTGCGTGCGCTACGGTGTCGACCGGCCGCGAGCCAAGCCTGGCCTAGCCCAACGGCCGCTTCGGCGTCATCCGGTGCCTTCTTGGTGATGCGGCTAAAGCGACTAACTGCCAGTTCAGCATCACGTCGCCATAGGGACGCAAAGGCCAGGCCTTTCTCTGCATCTAACCGTGCGGGATCGATACGGAGGGCTTGCTGAAAACGCTTTTCACTCTCGATATGTGCCCCTGACCAGGCCAGGCTATAACCCAGACCGGTCAATGCATCTACGTCATTTGGATTAGTCTCGAGAATGGACAAGAAATCTTCTTGGGCCGCTTGATGATGTCCCTGCCAAGAACGCACATGCGCTCGACCAAGACGGGCCTTACGGTCATTTGGATCTGCCTGAAGTAATTGATCGTAAATAGACTCGGCGGCCGTGTGCTTTCCAGAAGCCGCAAGGCGGCTCGCCTCTTCAAATGTTGTCTCTTGTCCCGTTGCGGGTGAGACGAAAAGGGTCAGTGAGCTGATTAGGATCGCGGCCACGATGAAAGACAAAGTGGCTTTCACGGTTGTATGGGCGCGCGTGAAAAATGGGGTTTGTTCGTACAGAATATAAGGATACCTATGCTTGAATTTCATTGCCTGCTCCTTACACCCTCATACAACCATCCAATACATGGACGGTAGTTGGGTAATCACGCCTCCCTTCTGGTTTGGTCGTTTTCTAATAGAACATCTAGAGATAGAACTAGAGCGTATAGAGATAGAATATCTAGTGATCGCTCGCTATAGCGCTAGCGAGGCATCTAAAAGCCTGTTTCGAGGAATGCGAAATACAAGTAACCTACGCTTTGAGTATAGTTCGTATCGGAGCAATTAAAAGCCCATTTTTATAAATGTAAATGGGCGATCCTGCACTGTCGCTTCACTCAATGGCAAATCAATCCAAGGCGCATTTGTAGATCGGGTAGTTGCGTCTGTATGAGTCGCCCCCATCACTAACACACTGAATCAGCCTTTATCTGCGCAATCCCTGAGGGTGTTTCATGCTGTCATGCGGAGTTCCAATGACAACAATAAAAAATCGGATTGGGTGTCATTCTATCTAGGCTGGCATGCCGCCTGCCTTTATCAAAGGGGCAAGATCAGAAGAGCATGTTGTTTCTTAGCCATGTGTCCATGGATACGGGTATGCCTCGTTCTGACTTCTCGTAGAGAGAGCGTGGTATGCAAGCTGTCTGGAACTGAAAAACCATAGCAGAATCCGCTGATGCGGCCGTGGTGGAGGGAAACCACTATTTCACCGCGGATGCGGTGCAGCGAGCATATCTCAGGGAGAGCAGCACGACTTCCGAGTGCCCTTGGAAAGGGACCGCCAATTACTATTCTCTCGACGTCGATAGCCTGACCCATATGGACGCGGCGTGGTATTACCGACAGCCGAAACCGGCGGCGTCGCAAATCGAGGGCCGCGTTGCATTCTGGCGTGGTGTGCAGATCGTCGATTGAATGAAGTCGCCGTTTGCGTTTAGCAATGGGTGGATAATTGGTGGTTTTCTTTGGTGCACCTAGAGGAAGCGTGCTTAGATCTAGAGCGATGCACCATCGCATGTTCATGGTTTGACCCGCGCCGTGTCTAATCTGACCCCCAGAGGACCGCGCGGTAGCACAACATCCAGGCGTTGTCCTTCGCGCTCGACTTCCACGGCTACTTGCTCATTCGCATTGCCCGCGAAGAGACCGGCGCGCAGCTCACTCCAGTTGAACACGCGCGCTCGGTCATAGCTGAGCAACAAATCACCGCCACGCAAGCCTGCCTGTTGTGCCGGTGATCCTTCCATCACCGAGCGGATGACCAGGCGGTTGGGTTCGCCGGTGGCGTAGAGAAAGCGGTCATAGCCCGAAACGCCGAGCTGGTCACGTAATGAGGTCTCTTTCTCGGCGAGTTTGGCCAGTTCATCGCGGTAGCGGGGGCTGTTGAGCCAGTCTTCGCGCATCGCGCGGTCGCGCAGGAAGAGGCGATCCAAGGCCAGTTGATCCACGTGGCGCTTGAGCTCGGTGGCTTGATCCTGACGGAAACCTGCGGCGATAAAGGCCGCTTCGCTGACTTGCGGTTGATCGTCGAGGCTCGCAGCGGCGTTATCGATGGAATGCTCTGTTGCGGCCGGGGCGCTGTTAGCACTCATTTGCAGTTGGGTCGCGATACCCTGGACCTTGGCCTGCAAGGCGAGCAGCTGCGCCTCGAGCCGTTCGCGTCGTGCGGCTTCCTCGTGCAGCTGGGCGGCGAGACCGCTCAGGGATTGTGCTTCGTTCGCAGTTACGCTGTCCTGGGTAAAAAAGGGGTTGCTGGGTGGAGAGGGAACATTCGGGCCGGTCGGCGCTGTGATAGGTGGGGACGGCGTGTCATCACCGGTGGCATAGGCGCCCAGGGCAAAGCCGACGGCTAATGCCACGGCGGTGAGGGTGATGCGAGCCATCATGTCAGCCTCCTGATTGCGATGTGTGGGCGGCCCTAGTGGTCATTGTGAACAGGACATAGCAGGCACGCTATGTCATGAGACCCGCCGATGCGTGTCGATGTTCCAATGTCTTTACAGCCCAGTGGTGTTGCAGGACACTGGCCGTAGCGGAGCGGCGGGGAGGGGTGATGATGCGCAAGACGGTGTGGCTGGGGGCGCTGGTTCTGGGCGGCCTGATTGGAACGGTGACGGCGGGGTCCGCGGAGGCACCACACATCGCCGATCTCAAAGTCGACCCCAGCCAAGGGCCGGTGCACACCCGTTATTTGCTCAGTTTGCGTGTGACCGATCCCCAGGGTCCTCAGGACGTGCGCGGCATGTTGTTTCAGCTGCGCGAGGGCCACGAAATCATCGCCGTGCCTATCAACGACGCAGGGCGCGAGGGCGACAGGCGGGCCGGCGACGGACTCTACACCGGCCGGACCAGCGTCCCATCCAGCGCCGCGTCGGGGCCGCACCGTTTCGAGGTCTATGTCGAGGATCTGAGAGGACAACGCAGCAATGGGCTGGCGTACGAATTCACGGTGCGAGGGGGCAATTTCGTGCAAGTCCGGCTCGGCCCCTGATCTCCGGCCGCTTGCTTCTATCAAAAAATCATTCCCGGTATTGCACCACTTCGCTGATGCGCCGCCGTGGCGTGGCTTCAGGCAATTCGGCGGGATAGCCGAGGCTGAGCAGCGCCAAGGGGGTAAGGCCGTTCTCTAATTCCAGCACCTTAGCGACTTGTTGTTCGTCGAAATAGCCCACCCAGGTCGAGCCCATGCCGGCGGCGACGATGGCCAATTGCGCATAGGCGGCGGCGATGGTGGTGTCTTGCAAGGCGTAGAGCTTGGCGCCACGTTCGCCGTATTTTTGCGCGGAGCGCGCGGGGTCGGCGGCGAACACCAAGCACACGGGCGCGGCGGCGATGAAAGCTTGATCATTCGCCGCCCCTTGCAGGGCTAGTCGGGTGGCGACGTCGCTGACTACGATGATGCGATAGGCCTGCAGGTCGCCGGCGGAAGGGGCGGCACAGGCCATTTCCAATATCGCGTGCAGTTTCTCGCCTTCTACCGGCCGGTCACTTTGATATCGCCGCACCGAGTGGCGGTGTCTGACGGTTTCGAAAAAGTCCCACATACCCATCTCCTGTTACGCGGTCGGTGGCGATGATACGGCCTTGCGACCGATCGGCGTTTCAGCGTTGCATTAGCGCTCGTTGGTAGAATCCCGATTCCATTCCCGCCCTAATCCGACTCATCTTCTAGGGGGGTGCTCTTACCCCTGCTGCTAGGGACTGGGAAATTCATTGCTGACACGCGTTGGGTGTCGTTTGCCAAATCGGTCAGGCCCAATTGTTCATAGGCCTTAGCCATGATGGCCAGGGCCTCGGGGATGGAGGGCGTGCGGTCGTAATGTTCGACGACGAATTTGGCGCGATTGGCGGCGGCGACGTAGGCGCCTTTGCGAATGTAGAAGCGCGCCGCGTAGAGTTCGTTGCGGGCCAGGTTGTTGCGCAGATAGACCATGCGCTGCGCGGCGTCTTCCGCATAGGGGCTGTCGGGGTAACGGCGCGCGAGGTCCTGAAAATATTGGAACGCTTCGCGGGTTTCGCGCGGATTACGCTGCGCAAGGTCGAGGTCGAACCAACGTTCCATCAAGGTGGGCTCGGGAAAACGCGCCAGGCCTTTGATGTAATAAGCATAGTCCACACGTTCGTGACGCGGGTAGAGTTTAATGAATTGATCGGCCGCGGCGATGGATGATTCGGGTTCGCTGTATTTGTAATAGGCGTAGGCGATATCGAGTTGCGCTTGTTGGGCATAGACGCCGAAAGGATGGCGCGCGATCAAATTCTCGAACTGCTCCACCGCGCCTTTGTAGTCACCAATTTTGAGCGCCTTCTTGCCTTCCTGGTAATGACGTTCGGCCGGCCAGTTTTCGGGGTCGTCCTTGGGGCCGCCAAACACGGAACAGCCCGTCAAGAGGGCGATGCAACACAGCGTCAGGAGGGGCTTAAACTTCATCATCAACATCGTGAACCTTATATCTAAAATGCTTTATCGATTGGCGGAGGTGACTACGTCCGATTCGCCGGCCAGTTGCGCCAGAATGGCGCCAAGGCGTTGCACCGATACTTCGTCCAGCCCCAGCCGCTTGCGCATTTGTACGGCTGCGACAGTGGCGATTTGCTCATTGGGATAGATGCCGTGCACCAAGTGATATTGTATGCGGTCCATACCGGTGACATAGGTGGCGCCACCGTGGAGTTGTCCGCTGCGCACCATGCGCTGCAAGGCTTTTTCATCGTCGGTGGTGAGCA
The DNA here is from genome assembly GCA_945787555.1 of uncultured Chromatiaceae bacterium. GTDB lineage: Bacteria > Pseudomonadota > Gammaproteobacteria > DRLM01 > DRLM01 > CALZJG01. The sequence continues at coordinate 11,122 of CALZJG010000076.1, forward strand.
GATTCACGGTATAGTGGGACGGATTCTGGTTTTGCAGCCAGGTGACGGTCTGTACTGCCACGTCCGGTGAGGGTAAGGCGGCGTCGTTGGCGCGGGGCGGTCGGGGCGAGGCCGATTTGGCCGGACGTTGGCGCCCCATTGCCTGTTGGATGATTGCATTGGCATCTTCGGCGGCAGAGGGGTAGTTTTGCGCAACCTGGCGGCCGCGTGCGGCGGCGGCGTCGAAATTGCTCGCTTCCAATTCGCGGCGGGCGTGGGCGAGCCCGACCCGTCCCAATTCTTGTTTGGCGTAGGTGATGCTATGTGCGGCGTTGTCTCGATAGGCACTGTTGGGGTAGCGCTGTAGCAAGGTAGCGAATTGCTTGTGGCTGAGTCGCAAGCGTTCTTCACGTTCTTTTAGATCATGCGCCGGCGCGGCCAAGGCTATTTGCAGTGCTGATAAGCCTTGCAGATAAAGCGCGTAATCGGTGATGGCATGCTCAGGGTAACGGTGACGGTAGCGGTCAGCGGCCGCCAGCGCGGCGGCATAGTCTTGTTGCTTGTAATAGGCGTAGCTCAGTTCCAACAAACCTTGCGGGCCATAGGCGCTGGCTCGGACATGCGCCTCCAGACTCTGGAACTGCTCTACGGCGGCTTCCAGATTACCGTTTCGCAGGGCAGTGTGAGCGCTGGCATAGAGTTCGCGCGGGTCGCTGGTTGCACTGGGCGCGACGGCGCAACCCACTAGCCAGAGACTCAAGCAAACACAAGTAATGACTATAGGCAGTCTGGTCATACGTTCCATGCTAATGGATATTGATGATCAGGGCGCCGAAATTCGTGCCCCGCTACGCTCCGCGGGCCATTATACTCATCCCCACCGCGTCCCGCCTCCTTAAAGAGAGCGAAAGCGGGATATGCACAGTGCCCTGTTTCCATTGGCACCCAGAGCCCTGGTCCAAGTCTATATCGACATGGTTGAACGATGACCGCCACATTGAAAAAAGTCCGCAAGTTTGCCGCCCTGGTGCCCGAAGAGGCCGCCGGTAAGCGTCTCGATCAGGTGTTGGCGGAGCTGTTCCCCGATTATTCCCGTTCCCGCCTGCAACAGTGGGTCAAGGGCGGGCAAGTGCTGGTGGACGGTCGGCAGCCCCGACCCCGCGACAAGGTCTGGGGTGGTGAGCAAGTGGCGGTCAGCGCCATGGTCGAAGTGGAGACCGATTGGCAGGGTGAGCCGATACCGTTAGACATCGTCTACGAAGACGAGGCTTTGCTGGTACTTAACAAGCCGCCGGGGATGGTAGTGCATCCCGCCGCCGGTAATCGCGAGGGCACGCTGGTGAATGCCTTGTTGCACTACGCACCGGAGCTGCAACATGTACCGCGCGCCGGTATCGTGCACCGCCTGGACAAGGATACCAGCGGCCTCTTGGTAGTGGCGCGCACCTTGGAATCCCATACCGCGCTGGTGGCGCAGTTACAGGCACGCAGCGTCTCGCGTGAGTACCAGGCGGTGGTGATGGGGGTGCTTACCGCCGGCGGCACGGTCGATGCGCCCATCGGTCGTCATCCCGTGCAGCGCAAGCGCATGGCGGTGGTGGAGAGCGGGCGCGAGGCGGTGAGTCATTATCGGGTGGTGGAGCGGTTCCGTGCTCATACCCATGTCACAGTGCGCCTGGAGACGGGGCGCACGCATCAAATTCGCGTGCACATGGCATCAATCCGCCACCCTCTGGTAGGCGACCCGGTCTACGGCGGTCGTCTGCGCCTTCCCGCCGGGGCCAGTGAGCCGCTCAAAGCCGCCTTGCGCGGTTTCAAACGCCAAGCCCTGCACGCCGCCGCGCTGGGTTTGGATCATCCGCGCACGGGCGAGCCGATCACATGGAGCGTGCCCTTGCCGGACGACCTGGTGCAATTATTAGAGGTGTTGCGTGACGATGCGGCCGCCCAGGACTGAGGCCGAACATTTTCCGGGCCGAATGGCCACCTTCGGCTACTTGGTACCCGAGTGGCCGGCGCCGGCCGCGGTGCGCGCATGCACCACTACGCGCTGTGGCGGGGTGAGTGAGGTGCCCTATGACAGCCTCAATCTAGGTGATCACGTCGGCGACCAAGCGGCAGCGGTGGCCGAGAACCGGCGCCGTTTGCGCGCTAACGTGCACTTGCCCGCCGAGCCGTTGTGGCTGAAACAAGTGCATGGCATTACTGTGGTGGACGCGGCGTGTGCGCCTGCCGGCGTCACCGCCGACGCCAGCTACACGGCTCGCAACAACGTGGTGTGCGCCGTGCTCAGCGCCGATTGTCTGCCGCTGTTGTTGTGCGATGCGGGCGGTACCTGCGTCGGCGCCGCTCATGCCGGTTGGCGTGGTCTGTTGGACGGTGTGGTCGAGCAGACGGTGCTCGCCATGCAGCGTTCCGGCCGCGACGTGATGGCGTGGTTGGGGCCGGCGATTGGCCCGCAAGCGTTTGAGGTCGGGGAGGAAGTGCGTGCGGCTTTCCTTGCTGAAGACGCCGGCGCAGGGGTGGCTTTTCGTCCCGCGGCGACGGGTCACTGGCGGGCGGATCTGTACGCCTTGGCGCGGCGGCGCTTGGCACGCGTGCATGTCGAGGCTGTGTACGGTGGCCATTGGTGCACGCATAGCGACGCCCGGCGCTTTTACTCCTATCGTCGCGACGGGGTGACGGGACGCATGGCCAGTTTAATCTGGCTAGCAGGTAGCGGCTCGGAGTAAACTCGCGGCCTTTTAGTGCTAAGCATGCCTCGGGATATGGCACCGTTGTGCTGACTAATTCCCTCCCTCTCCAGTGCTCGCCTGCCAGGGGCGAGGGGCGGTTAACACGATGCTGAATATATTCCGCGCCCTTTCCCTCCGAGGCAGAGGCGCCAAAAGGTAGACGCGTTGATATATGCATCAAGGGCGGTCTGAAGGACAGACGCGTTGGTGCTTGCATCTGGCCTGCCTCCTAAGAGGGGGGAAGAACGACGGCATGTCGGGATTGAGTGGGTTTTCACTGTCCTGTGAATAGAGACAAAGGGTCATCGATAGTTTTATGAGCGTGCTGAGTTGGATCATTCTTTTCTGCGTGCTAGGCGGCATTGCCAGCGTGCTGGCCGCAGCGTTGTTTCTGCTGTTTCCGGAACGTTATCGCACGCGCGCGTTACCGCATTTGATCAGTTACGCCATCGGCGCCTTGTTGGGCGCGGCGTTTCTCGCGCTCCTGCCGCATGCGCTAGGGTCGCCGGAGGTGGCGGATGTGCATGACATCGGGTTGGCGGTGTTGCTGGGCGTGCTGTTGTTCTTTGTGTTGGAGAAGTTCGTACTGTGGCGGCATTGCCATGACTCGCATTGCGAGGCGCATGATCCCCATGAACTGCCGGGCAAGCAGCATGCCAGCGGCTCCTTCGTGCTAATCGGCGACGCCATACACAACTTCGTCGACGGTATGTTGATCGCCGCCGCGTTTCTCACCGACATCCATCTCGGCATCGTCACCGCCTTGGCCGTGGCCGCGCACGAGATACCGCAAGAGGTGAGCGATTTCGCGGTGCTGCTGCACAGCGGCTTTTCGCGCCTCAAGGCCTTTGTGTTCAATATGCTGTCTAGTCTTGCAACCGTATTGGGCGGCGTGCTGGCGTATTTCAGTCTCAAGGATTTGGATCACATCCTGCCTTATGCCTTGGCGATTGCGGCGTCCAGTTTCATTTATGTGGCGGTGGCGGATTTGATCCCGACCCTGCATCGGCGCATGGCGCCGCACGATACGATCAAACAAATCGTATTGATCGGCGCCGGTGTGTTGACCATTTATCTGTCTCATAGCATGCTGCACTGAGCATGTCCCGGCATCAAGACAGAATTAATCGACGCGCCCCTGTCTAGCAAGCGGGGAGAGGGGGCAAAGAATTCGAGCGGCAGATAATGAGTCGGGATTTCGGTTAATGCGGTTTATTTCTGGAGACCTTGCACATGAAACATTGGTACATGTTGACCGTGGTAGGCAAGGATAGGCCGGGCATCGTGGCCCACGTCACCTCGGCGCTGTTCGAGGGCGGCGGTAATCTGGGCGAGGCGTCCATGCTGCGCCTGGGGGGCAATTTCACCATCATGCTCATGGCGCAATACGACGGCAGCCTCAAAGCACTGGAGCGCTTGCTGGAGCCGGTGATCGATTCCATGGATCTGCACATGCACTTGGACAAGATCGAAGGGCATTTGCACGAACATGTGCAACCCGATGTGCGCATCAGCGTGTTCGGCGCCGACCAGCCGGGCATCGTGGCGAAGATCACCGCGGCGTTGGCCGAGGCCGGACTGAATATTCTCAATCTCGAATCCGACGTGGCGGGCACCCAGGACGCGCCACTGTACATCATGCACATCGAGGGTGAGGCGCGCGAAGGCATCGAGGCGCTGCGCTCGGCGTTGGCAATCTGCGCTCATGACGGCGTTGAGGCCAAACTGACGCCGGTGGAAACCATGGTGGGTTGAGCGGTGGCGGAGCTGAGTATCATCACCTATCCCGATGAGCGTCTCAAAGGTGAATCACAGCGGGTCGAGATCTTCGACGCGGAAGTGGGCGCTTTCATCGCCGACCTTGAAGAGACCCTGCGCGCCGGCCCCGGCGCGGTGGGTATCGCTGCACCGCAAGTCGGGCGTGCCCAGCGGATTGTGATCGTCGATTGTTCCGCCAAGCGCAACACGCCCAATAACGGGCGCATGATGCTGGTCAATCCCGAGATCACGGAGTGGGACGGTTACGCCGTGGGGCGTGAGGGTTGTTTGTCGGTGCCCGATTACACCGGCAACGTGATACGGGCCGAGCGCATCAGCCTCGAAGCCCAGGACGAGCATGGCGTCCCGCAGCACTATCATTGCGAGGGTTTCGAAGCGCGTGCCGTGCAACACGAAATCGATCATCTCGACGGCTTGCTGTTTCTCGATCGCTTGGTCAGTCGGCGCAACGATCTGTTTCGCCGCAAGGTTTACAAATAACCGATGTCTTGGCATGCCGCCGTGGACATGCTTGCTTGGTTGGCAGCCATTGTCGCCGGATGGGCTATGTTTCGCTGGCGCTTGCGCGGCCTCGTCATTCGCACCGCTGAAAGGGTGGAGGGTCGGTATTTCATTGCCTTGGTGTCCGGTAGCCTGATTGGCGCCTATCTATTCGGGTCGCTCAATTTGCTATTGTCGGGGCAACCCGGTATGGGCCGTAGTGTCCTGGGAAGTCTTTGCGGCGCTATCGCATTTGTCGAGATTTACAAGAAGCGAAAAGGCCTCGTGGGGTCCACGGGTGTGGTGTTCGTGGTGCCACTGTGCGTAGCGCTCATCATAGGACGCTTGGGTTGTCTGTTTGCCGGCATGGACGATTATACCTACGGAACGCCGAGCGCTTTGCCTTGGGCTTGGGATTTCGGCGACGACATAGGGCGCCATCCAGTGGCTCTTTACGAAGCCCTGGCCATGCTGGGCTTTCTAATGATGTTCTTTTTCGCGGTGCAACGATCTTCTGCATCGGCGTTGCGAGACGGTTTTTATCTGTGCGTCGCATGGTATGCCTTGCAGCGATTCGGGTGGGAGTTTCTCAAACCCTATGGGACTTTGATCGGCCCTCTGAATCTGTTTCATTTCTTATGCCTGGCACTGCTTGCTTACAGCGTTTACATGATGAGAGTCAATCGCCGTGTCACAGCGCAACGCAACGCCCTATCTGTTTGATGGCCAAACGACGTCCTTGTGCGAGGAGTGCCTGACGCTCGTTCCCGCCAAGATCATCGTCGAAGGCGACAATGTTTATTATTTGAAGCGGTGTGCGGCTCACGGCACACAGAAAACGCTCATTTCCAGCGATCTTGCCTATTACCGTCTTTGCAAGGATTACTTGAAGCCCGGCGACAAGCCCTTGAAGGTGCATGGTCGCACCGAATATGGTTGCCCTTATGATTGCGGTCTCTGCCCCGACCATGAGCAACATAGCTGCCTGGCGATTATCGAAGTAAACGATGAGTGCAATTTGCGCTGTCCGGTATGTTTCGCGGAATCTTCGCCGAACAGAACGGAGCGGCGTACTTTGGCTGAAGTCGAGCGGATGTTGGACACCTTGGTCGAAGCGGAGGGGGAAGCGGACTTGGTGCAGATCAGCGGTGGCGAGCCCACCTTGCACCCCGAGATCCTCGATATCCTTCGCTTGGCAAAATCCAAACCCATACGCCATCTTATGCTCAATACCAACGGCGTTCGTTTGGCCAATGATGCGCGATTCGTCGTCGAGTTGGCCGAGCTACAACCCGGCTTTGAAGTCTACCTGCAATTCGATTCCTTGGATGATACCGCTATGCACAAGTTGCGGGGTGCAGGGTTGTCTGCGGTACGACGCCGTGCGCTGGACAATCTCGAGGCACAAGGGATTTCAACTACTTTAGTAGTCACGGTCAAAAGAGGCGTCAATGACGGTGAAATTGCCGCTATTATCCGTCATGCATTGCGCTACAGCTGCGTGCGCGGTGTGACGTTCCAGCCCATACAGGACGCCGGCCGCAATGAAAATTTCGATGCCAAGCGGGACCGTCTGTTACTTACGGATATACGACGGGAAATCGCTGCGGGGGGCTTGTTCACAGAGAGCGATATCATTCCCCTGCCTTGCAACCCTGAGGCAATCGCCGTCGGCTATGCTTTGCGCCAAGCCGAGCAGGTCATACCTGTCACTTCCTTGGTGCCGCGTGAGATATTGCTGGAATCTGTGCCTAACACTGTGGCGTTCGAGGCGTGCGCGGATCTCAAGAGTCAGTGGTTCGATTTCTTGTCCTGGAACCAATCGGCTGAACAAAGCGCCGAGAAGCTGGGTCAGTTGTTGTGCTGTCTGCCCCAGGTCACTTTGCCCCAGGAGGTGGGCTATGAGCATATCTTCAGGGTGGTGATCATCCAATTCATGGATCGTTACAACTTCTGTTTGGGCGGTGTGAAGCGGTCATGCATACACTTCGTTACGCCGGAGCGGCAAATCATCCCCTTCGACACCTACAATCTTTTCTATCGTAATGGTCTTGTGAAACGCCAGCGGCAACAGAGGTGATGAAAAGAATGGAGGAGCAGCAACCGTCACGATCCAGTGAGACACAAACCGTGGGCCCGGTTAAAGTGTTCTTCGCCTATGTGTTAATGGCAGTCGGTCTCATCATCGCATCACTGGCAGGGGCATGTACTGTGATCTTTTCCATAAGCTCGCCTGCGGATGCCTTCGAGTTTATCTTGTGGGGCGTGGCGCCCATTCTGGTAGGAATAGGCATATTCGGTGCCGGGAGGGCGCTAGGCAAGAAAAACCGAGGCTGATGGGCACGTAGGTATTATCTGGCGACCGGATCGAGTGACCAGCGGTGATTTCAATAATGGCTGCAAATGCGGCCAGACATTATTCAACAATCGTGTTTGAGATTCGGCTTTAGGATGAATGCCGACGGATAGAAAGTGCTGGCGATCCTCGCCGATACCGTCGAGCAGAAACGGCACCAATGCGATGCGGTGTGCGTCGGCGATTTGACGATGTAAGCGCTTGGACGCCGCCTCCGAGCGCGCTGCTGAGAATGGACAGCAGCGGCGCGCCGAGCATTTAGACAATAAGGGCGATCGCATTGATGCGCATTTCGACCGCAAGGGTGATCACGCGGAAATCCGCATAGACGATAAGGGTGATCGTATTGATCGGAGATCGGGTCATCACCCGGCTTGGGGGCACCGCACAGGCACCAAGCGGAGCGCTGGCAAGAGCAAGTGAGCGGGCGAGGTGTGTGGTTGACATGCAGACGCTGGGGGGCGTCAGGCACTACTAGCAGATTGGCTTCGGGACTTTTCCCTTACGATGCGTGCAGTAATAACCGCAGGTGAGGCCAGACATTGTCTAGCAGCCGGGATTGTGACGCGCTAGAGGGATGTATACCGTCAGATTGAAACTGCTGTCTATCCTCACCGATGCCATCGAGCAGAAACGGCACCAATGCGATGCGGTGTGCGTTGGCGATTTGATGATAAATGTCTTGAAAGGCCTCTGTGTAGGCGTTGCCGTAATTGGGCGGCAGGCGCATGCCCACCAATAATACCTGGGCGTGTTGCGCCTGACTGGCGCGCACGATGGATTCCAAATTCTTGCGCATGTCGCGTAACGGTAAGCCGCGCAAGCCGTCATTGCCACCTAATTCGATAATGACGATGGCGGGGCGGTATTTCTCCAGTAACGACTTGACGCGATTGCGCGCGCCCCAGGTGGTTTCGCCGCTGATACTGGCATTGACCACTGTATAGTCGTGACGTTGGTCCCGCAAGCGTTGTTCCAGCAGCGCCACCCAACCGTCTTTTTGCTCCATGCCGTAGGCTGCGCTTAAACTGTCGCCCAGTACCAGGATGACCGACGCGCTCCACCCCGGCAGGGGGAGTATCAGCAGTGTGATGAATAGGAGTTTTTTCAGCATGGTTCAAAGTGTGTCGCGTTCGATGGTGTCCGTGCAAGGTTTGAGCAAGCGCGTGGTTAGCCCGGAAGGGGGGTTGACGCTGCTCGACGATATACATTTGGACATAGCGGCCGGTGAGGCGGTGGCTATCGTGGGTCCCTCGGGGGCCGGTAAGTCCACGCTCTTAGGCATCCTGGCGGGGCTGGATGTTCCCAGCGCGGGCAAAGTTTTTTTAGATGGCGAGGATTTGTTCGCGCTCGATGAGGACGGACGTGCGCGCCTGCGTGCCCAGCGCGTGGGCTTCGTGTTTCAGTCGTTTCATCTATTGTCTAATCTCACCGCGCTGGAAAACGTCATGCTGCCGCTGGAATTGGCCGGGCAGGGCGAGGCGCGCGCCGAGGCCGAGGAATTGTTGGCACGGGTCGGTTTGCGCGAGCGCGTGCAGCATTATCCCAAGCAACTCTCCGGCGGCGAGCAGCAGCGCGTGGCCATCGCGCGCGCTTTCGCCTCGCGGCCTAAGGTGCTGTTCGCCGATGAGCCCACCGGCAACCTCGACAGCGCCACCGGTCAGCGCATTATCGAATTGCTGTTCGCTATGAACCGCGAGCAGCATGCGACCTTGGTACTGGTCACGCACGATGAGGCGCTCGCCGCGCGTTGCACCCGCCGCTTTGAGTTGGAGGCGGGGCGGCTCAAGGATCAGGCTATTCAAACTATGCAGCATTCTCGGGAAACCCCCTCACCCCATCCCTCTCCCGCTCGCGCGAGCGGGGCGGCTGATGAAGAGCGGATTGATCTGGGGCCGGGGGAGGGCGTTAGATGAAACCCTGGCGCTTGGCGCTACGCATGTTGCGTCAGGACGCTCGCGCCGGTGAGATGCAGGTGTTGGCCTTGGCCTTGATGATCGCGGTGGCGAGCGTCTCTTCCGTCGGTTTTTTCACCGATCGCGTGCAACAAGCCTTGCAGTTGCAGGCCAATGCCTTGTTGGGCGCGGATGTGGTGGTGGCGGCGGATCATCCTTTGGATGAAAGTCTGTCCTCGCAAGCGCGCGAACAGGGTTTGTCGCAAGCGCAAACGCTGTCGTTCTTGAGCATGGTGTTGGCCAATGGCGCCAATCAGCTCGCCGACATCAAGGCGGTGGGCGAGGGTTATCCGCTGCGCGGGGAGCTGCGCGTGGCGGCGGCGCGGTTCGCGCCCGATGAATTGGCGACGGACATTCCCGCGCCGGGCGCGGTGTGGGCCGATGCGCGCTTGTTGAGCGAGTTGGGAATCGAGGTCGGTGCCGAGCTCAGTGTGGGCGAAGCGCGCTTGCGGGTGACGGCGGTGGTCAGTCATGAGCCGGATCGCGGCGGTTCGCTGTTCAGCATCGCGCCGCGCCTGTTGATGAACGCGGCGGACTTGGCGGCCACGGACTTGCTGCAACCCGGCAGTCGTGTGCGATACCGTTTGTTGGTGGCGGGCGAACGCGCCTCGGTGGCAGTGTATCGAGACTGGGTCGCCTCACGCCTGCAGCGTGGCGAGCGGGTGGAGTCGGTGGAGGATGCGCGCCCCGAAATGCGCACCGCCTTGCAGCGGGCGCGGCAATTTCTCGGACTGGCCAGCTTGGTGACAGTGGTGTTGGCGGGGGTGGCCATCGCCACCGCCACACGTCGTTATGTGACCCGGCATCTCGACAACTGTGCCATGTTGCGTTGTCTGGGCGCTGCGCAAGGCATGATCATGCGCCTCTATGCCTGGCAAATGGCGTGGTTGGGTTTGGTCGCCAGCCTGGCCGGGTGCGCGGTCGGTTATGGCGTGCAAGTGGCGCTGGCCGATGTGTTGGGCTCGCTGGCCGCCGCCGCGTTGCCGCCGGCCTCGGCTTGGCCGGTGGTGGCGGGCTTGGTGGCCGGGTTGGTGACCTTGCTGGGGTTCGCGCTGCCGCCGTTGATGCAATTGCGGGAAGTGCCGACGCTGCGGGTATTGCGCCAGGACATGGGCACACCGCCGCCGCGTGCCTGGCTGGCCTATGGCGCCGGGCTGGCGGCCTTGGCCGGGCTGATGGTGTGGCAGGCCGGTGACGTGAAGTTGGGGCTGTATGTGTTTGCCGGCGTGGCGGCGACGGTGCTGGCCTTGGCGGGTGTCACCGGTTTGTTGTTGGCGGGCTTGGGGCGCGTTTCTTATGATGGCGGGGTGGTGTGGCGCTTCGGCGCGGCCAACATCGTGCGGCGTGCGCGCGGCAGTTTAGTGCAAGTCGTGGCATTCGGTCTGGGGCTGATGGCGCTGCTGTTGCTCGGCATCGTGCGGGTGGATTTACTGGCCGATTGGGAAGCCGGGTTGCCGGCCGATGCGCATAATCGTTTCGTCATCAGTATCCAGCCGCAGCAAGTGGACGCGGTGCATGCCTACTTCGCCGCTGCGGGTAAGCTGGAGCCGGGTCTGTTCCCGATGATCCGCGGCCGCTTAGTGGCGATCAATGAACGCGAGGTCTCTCCGCAGGATTACGCCGATGATCGTGCACAACGTCTGGTCGCGCGCGAGTTCAACCTGTCCTGGGCGGCGACCCTGCAAGACGACAATCGCGTGGTGGCCGGGAAGTGGTGGTCGGCCCCAGAGCACGGGCAAGCGCTGTGGTCGGTGGAGGATGGCATCGCCGCCACCTTGGGCGTACAGCTGGGCGATACGCTGACATATGAGATCGGCGGTGAACGCTACACGGCAAAGGTGGCGAATCTGCGCAAAGTCGAGTGGGACAGCTTTCACGTCAATTTCTTCGTGATCGCGCCGCCGCGCGCCTTGGATAATTTTCCCACCAGCTATATCACCAGTTTTCATTTGCCGGAGGGCGACCACGCCCTGCTTAGCGATTTCGTGCAGCGCTTTCCCAACGTGACGGTGATCGATGTCGCGGCCATCATGGCGCAAGTGCGGCGAGTGATGGACCGGGTCAGCACGGCCTTGGAGTATGTGTTCGGATTTACGCTGCTGGCCGGGGTGATGGTCTTGTACGCGGCGATACTCTCCACACTCGATGAGCGCATTCGCGAGAACGCCGTATTGCGCACCTTGGGCGCCGTGCGGCGCCAATTGCTGGTGGGCATGTTGGTGGAGTTCGCCGGTATCGGCGCCTTGGCCGGTTTGGTGGGAGCGAGCGCGGCGGGCATCATAGGTTATGTGCTGGCCGAGCGCGTTTTCCGTTTTCCCTATGCGTGGAACGCGGAACTGTGGGGGGTGGGCATCGTCGCCGGGGCGCTGGTGGTGGGCGTGGCCGGCACGCTGGGCACGCGCTTCATCCTCAAGCGCCCGCCGTGGCAGACGCTACGCTCTGTAGCGGTAAATTGAGTGATGGCTTGGGGGCGTGGTATTGTCCCTGCAATAACCAACTGCAGAGGGGACGGCAATGGGCCGCGGACTGACTTGGATCGCAACTAGCTGGTTGGCGCTGGGCTTGACCTTGGGGTCGGTGCTGACGGCCCCGGTGGCGACGGCGGGCGAGCACATCAACCTTACCACCGCCTTCGGCACCCCTCTCGAGGCGTATGTCGCCGGGCCCGAAGATGCCCGCCGTGCGGCGCTGATTCTGCATGATCGCTACGGCCTCAACGCCTCGGTGCAAGAGTGGGTGGAGCGCTATGCCGACCTGGGGTATCGCGCGCTGGCGATCGATATGTACGACGGTCGGCGTGCCGAAGGTTGGAAACACGCCACGCAAATCATGCAGACCATCGATCCAGTATGGACCGAGGCCAACATTGCCGCCGCCATGAAGCACCTGCAATCCGGCGATCGTCAAATCGTGGTAGTGGGATGGGATTATGGCGCCGCGCAAGCCTTATTGGCGAGTTTGAGCCAACCCGAGACGGTGGCCGCGACGGTGCTCTATTACCCCAGCCAGGTGGTGACCGATCAACAACAGCTCCAAGCCCTGGCCAAGCCGGTCTTGGTGCTGGTGGCCGAACGCGACGAACAACTCAGCGTCTCGGAAATCACCGCCTTCAAGGACGGTCTGAGCAAGACGCGGGTCGATTTCGCGGTGATGGGGCTGGATGCCGGGCGCGGTTTCAGCAATCCGCTCAACCCGGATTACGACGAAGAGATGGCCGCCATTTCGTGGGAAACCACCCAGGAATTCCTCGCCAAATATCTCAGTCAGTGAGTGCGCGACGCGCTCATTTGGCCGGCCAATTTTCGCTGTCGTCGCGGAATGCGGCCCAGTCCACGGCATCAGGGTTGAAGTCCCCCTCGCTGTATTGCCAGCTGCCGCTGCTGTTATCCGGACCACTGCCGGAGATCCAACGATATTTTCCCGCCGTGAGGTGGGGTTGCTGGACGTCGGTAGCATAATCGAAATTGCCGGCCAGTCCCGCTGGGGCGTCGCCGCCGGTAAGACTCAGGGTGTTGATGATGCTGTTGACGCCGGTGATCATGTCGCTCAGCGCCAGGCCGCGCATGTCCACGCTGAAGGTGGCGGTCATGTCGGCCGTGGTGAGGGTTTGGTCAATCTTGGGTTTATTGGCCAGCGTGTCTTTGAAGAACTCCTGAAAGAATTCGCCGTCACTGTTGACCTGGCGTACCAGTACCCGGGTGGGATTGGCGGTGGCGTTGCCGGAGAGGGTGGGGTCGGGGTCCAGGGGGCGGTTATTACCTTGAAAATTAACGCCCCCGCTGGAAGTGCCGGCGCCATCGTTCTGCCAGGCGCCGCCCAGGCCACGGCGGATATAGGTTTCTTGCAGAAAGTCATCGCCGGGCAGGCCGATGAGAGTGTGGTAGTACGGTTGTCCGTCATCTCCCAGCACCCGTTCTTGCAAAAACGGTGTCTGATCAGGGTCGGCGCTGCCGCCGCTGGCACATTGAATGCTGCCTTCCCCGCGATTGCAGTTGGCGTGGGGGTTGAGGGTGCCCACGATGTCTCCTTGCGCGCTCCAGCCGAACGTAAACGCGGCCTGCGCGAGCGGCAAGGAAAGGCTCGCCATGAGTATCCCCGAGTGAAATATAGCCAGACTGATCAGATTCTTGGACATAAACCCACACGTCGTTCTTGTGTTCAGGTCGTCCTTCAGTAGCAGCGATAACTCGGTAGCGACCCGGCGCTGGGATCGCTTGAGCGGGTGACGGTGGGGTTAGCCAGGGCGTTGCAGGTTATGTCTGCGATGCCGAGATCTGCCGAGATGGTGTGGGTGATATGACGCCAGACTAAGGAGTTAGCGCTATCTCTTGACCTGGGCTGGCGATATAATTATGTTCGTCGTTTCGCCCGGCTGTCGCTAAGCTGTATTGCTAAATCGCCCGTGTTTGCGGGTTTTTTGTCTTAAAGAGGGGTTTTTCTGTGGAATTGACTGGTGCCGATATCGTCGTCCGGAGTCTACGCGACGAGGGCGTCGAGTACGTGTTTGGCTACCCTGGCGGGGCCGTCTTGCATATCTACGATGCGTTTTTCAGGCAAGACCAGGTCAAACATGTATTGGTACGTCATGAGCAAGGCGCCACCCACGCCGCCGATGGCTACGCCCGCGCCACCGGCAAGCCGGGCGTGGTGTTGGTGACTTCCGGCCCCGGTGCCACCAACGCCGTGACCGGCATTGCCACCGCTTACATGGATTCCATCCCTATGGTCGTTATCAGCGGGCAGGTGCCCACGGCGCTGATCGGTAACGACGCTTTCCAGGAAGTGGACAACGTCGGCATCACGCGGCCGTGCGTTAAGCATAACTTCCTGGTCAAAGACGTGAAGGATTTGGCGGAAACCATCAAGAAGGCTTTTTATATCGCCACCACCGGCCGGCCCGGCCCGGTGTTGGTGGACATCCCTAAGGACGTGACGGCACAAAAGGCCGAGTACCACTATCCCAAGACGGTGAGCATTCGTTCCTACAATCCCACCACCAAGGGCCACCCGGGACAGATTAAGAAAGCGGTCGATCTGATGTTGTCCGCCCAGCGGCCCATGATCTACACCGGCGGCGGGGTGATTTTAGGTAATGCGGCTGGCCAACTCATCGAGCTGACCCGCTTGTTGGGCTATCCCATTACCAATACTTTGATGGGGCTGGGAGGCTATCCCGCCACTGATAAACAATTTCTTGGTATGTTGGGTATGCATGGCACCTATGAGGCCAATATGGCCATGCATCATTGCGACGTGCTGATCGCCATCGGCGCGCGCTTCGATGACCGCGTCACCGGCAACATAGAAAAATTCTGTCCCACCGCCGAGATCGTTCACGTCGACATCGACCCCTCGTCAATTTCCAAGAATGTAAAAGTGGACGTGCCTATCGTCGGTGCGGTGGACGTGGTGCTGCGTGACATGATACGTCTGGTCAAGGAAAGCAACCGCCAGCCGGACCAAGACGCATTGGGCGAATGGTGGAAGCAAATCACCGAATGGCGCACCATGGATTGTCTCAAGTACGATCGTGACAGCGCCATTATCAAGCCGCAGTACGTGATCGAGAAGCTCTACGAAGTCACCGGTGGCGATGCTTATGTGACCTCCGACGTCGGCCAGCACCAGATGTGGGCCGCGCAGTATTACAAGTTCGATCAGCCGCGGCGCTGGATCAACTCCGGTGGTTTGGGCACCATGGGTTTCGGGTTGCCCGCCGCGCTGGGTGTGCAGTTGGCACATCCCGATGCGACCGTGGCTTGCGTGACCGGCGAGGGCAGTATCCAAATGTGCATACAGGAGCTGTCCACCTGTTTGCAGTATCAGCTGCCAGTCAAAGTGATCAATCTCAATAATCGGTATTTGGGCATGGTGCGACAGTGGCAGGAGTTTTTCTATCAAGGCCGTTACGCCATGTCCTACATGGATTCGCTGCCGGACTTCGTCAAATTGGCCGAGGCTTACGGTCATGTCGGCATGCACATCGAAAAACCCGGCGACGTAGAGGGCGCGTTGAAAGAAGCCATGGCGCTCAAGGATCGCTTGGTGTTCATGGATTTCATTACCGACCAGACCGAGAACGTCTATCCCATGATTCCTGCCGGCGCCGGGTTGAATGAAATGATCTTGGTGTAGAAAGAGCTTACCCATCAATGCGACACATTATTTCGATTTTGTTAGAGAATGAAGCCGGCGCCTTGAGTCGCGTCGCGGGGTTGTTCTCCGCGCGCGGTTACAACATTCAATCGCTTACCGTGGCGCCGACGGAAGATCCTTCGCTGTCGCGCATGACGCTGGTTACCTCCGGTTCCGAAGAGATCATCGAGCAGATCGTCAAACAGCTCAACAAGCTCGTCGAAGTGGTCAAGCTGGTTGATTTGACCGAGGGCGAGCATATCGAGCGTGAAATGATGCTCATCAAGGTGCGGGCCGGCGGCGAGTTTCGCAGCGAGTTGAAGCGGCTGACGGATATTTTTCGCGGCCGGATCATCGATGTCACGCCTACTGCATACACCGTTGAACTCACCGGCACCGGTGATAAGCTGGAGGCCTTCATCGAGGCGGTGGGCGAGGGGACCATTCTGGAGACGGTGCGTTCGGGGGTATCAGGCATCAGTCGGGGCGACAAAGCCCTGCATGTTTGATTGAGCCGTTTTGCGCGTATAATCCGCTCCACGATCAATTTACCCCCGCGGCCGCGACGCCGGGGGCAATGTTTTCAATTCACGTAAATTCACGTATACGTTATCAAAGGAACAGGCAGATGAATATCTACTACGATAAAGACGCGGACCTTGCAATCATACGCGGCAAGAAAGTCGCCATTCTTGGCTACGGCTCACAAGGCCATGCTCACGCCAACAATCTCAAGGATTCTGGCGTCAATGTGGTGGTCGGTCTGCGTTCCGATTCGGCCTCGGCCAAAAAGGCGCAGGGCGCCGGCTTGGAAGTTCAAGACGTCCCGCGAGCGGTGCAGGGCGCCGACGTGGTAATGATTCTAGTTCCGGACGAACATCAAGCCGCGCTGTATCGCGACGAGGTGGAGCCCAATATCAAGCAAGGCGCGGCCATGGCCTTCGCCCACGGTTTCAATATTCACTTCGAGCAGATCGTGCCGCGCGCCGATCTCGACGTCATCATGATCGCGCCCAAGGCGCCCGGCCACACCGTGCGCAGTGAGTTCGTCAAGGGCGGCGGCATTCCCGACTTGATCGCCATTTATCAAGACGCCAGCGGCAAGGCCAGGGACATTGCCCTATCATATGCCTCCGCCATCGGCGGCGGTCGCACCGGCATCATAGAAACCACCTTTCGCGAAGAGACCGAGACCGATCTGTTTGGTGAACAAGCCGTGCTGTGCGGCGGCGCCACGGCGCTGGTGCAAGCCGGTTTCGAGACCCTGGTCGAAGCCGGCTACCCGGCGGAGATGGCCTATTTCGAATGCTTACATGAGCTCAAGTTGATCGTCGATTTGATGTACGAAGGCGGCATCGCCAATATGCGCTACTCTATCTCCAATACCGCTGAGTACGGCGACTTTACACGCGGTTCGCGTGTGGTCACCGAGCGGACCAAGGCGGAGATGAAGAAGATCCTCACGGAAATTCAAACCGGTGAATTCGCGCGTGAGTTCATCCTCGAGAATCAGGCCGGCGCGCCCAAACTCAAGGCGCTACGCCGTATCGGGCGCGAGCATCCGATCGAAGTGGTGGGCGAGAAACTGCGCGGCATGATGCCGTGGATCACCGCAAACAAATTGGTCGATCGCGATAAGAATTAATCGGTAGTTGCGGCGTGACGGATCACGGCCTGCGTAGAGTCGAGCAGATCGAAGCCTATCCTAGCAGAGGAGCGAGGCGCTCGTTCGTGCCTCCCGCTTGCTCCTGCGGGTGGCCGCCACGAGCGCGATGATCGCGAACATGATACGAGTGCAAGCATGAGCTTTTCGCGCGAAGGGTGGCTGGTCGTACTGGTTGCTTTGGGCGCCACGGTGGTGGCGTATCAGGTGTGTGGTGCGTGGTGTGCCGCGCCTCTGGCCTTGTTGGCGCTGGGGTTGGCGTTTCTATTTCGCGAGCCGAGCCGCAGCGTGCCGCCCGCGCCGTTAGGCGTGGTCAGTCCCGTCGATGGCCGCGTCACCGAAGTCGTGCCGACCCAAGATCCGTACCTTGCCCGTGATGCCTTGCGGGTGCAGTTGCGCATGCACTGGTACGGCCCTTTTCCTACGCGTGGCCCGATCGAGGGCAAAGTCGTGCAGCAATGGTATTTGCCGCGAGGCTTCTTGGATAGCGAGAGCTTGCCGCATAAGGGAATCAATGCGGTGCAGCAGCCGGCCCCGGGCATGCCGCGCTATGCCATGTGGATACAAACGGACGAGGCGGATGATGTGGTGATGGTCGTGCGCGGTCGCTACATCAGTCATCGCATGTTTTGTTACGTGCAACCTGGCGAACGCGTCGGTCAAGGACAACGTTGCGGTTTCGTGCGTTTCACCTCGGACGTGGAAGTGTATCTACCCGCCACCAGTCGTGTGCAGGTCGCCGCCGGTGATCGGATCAAGGCGGGGTCCGACATCATAGGCACGCTGGTACGCAAACCCACGGATTCGACATCGGTTACGGAAGCGACGGTGAGCACATGAACAACGGTGAACCGGCCAGCAATGGCAAACGGCGACGCGGCATCTATCTGCTGCCTAACTTATTCACCACAGCCGGTTTGTTCGCCGGCTTTTACGCCATCGTGGCTGCTACCAACGATCGTTTCGAGGCGGCGGCCGCGGCGATTTTTATTGCCATGATCATGGATGGTCTCGACGGACGCATCGCGCGTATGACCAACACGCAAAGCGATTTCGGCAAGGAATACGACAGCCTCGCCGATATGGTGGCCTTCGGTTTGGCGCCGGCGCTGGTGATGTACGAATGGGTGTTGCATGGTTTGGGGAAGATCGGCTGGTTGGCCGCTTTCATCTACGCCGCTGGCGCCGCGCTGCGCCTGGCACGCTTCAATGTGCAACATGGCGTGGTCAATAAACGTTACTTCCAAGGCTTGGCCAGTCCCGCCGCCGCTGGGGTGGTGGCCGGTATGGTGTGGGTGGGCGACAGTTATAGCGGGCGTGAATCAGCCGGCCTGGTTGTGTTTTCGGCCATGCTTACCGTTGCGGTGGCCTTGCTCATGGTGAGCAATATCCGCTATCGCAGCTTCAAAGATTTGGAATTGCGCGAACAAGTACCCTTCGTCGCCGTCTTGTTGTTGGTGCTGGTGTTCGCCTTGATTTCCATCGATCCGGCGCAAGTGCTGTTCGCCATCTTCTTCGGTTATGCGATTTCCGGGCCGGTGATGACCTTGGTTGAGCTGAACCGCAAACGCAAATTGCGCAAAGCGGGTGCCGATGCCCGCCATGATGAAGACGACGAGCCACCCCTAAGGCCGTGACTAGGCGCGTAGTCCCCGGCCTGGCGAGTCCGGTCGATGATGCGCGCTCGGGTAGAGTGTCCCTAAATACCGTGCGGTAAATGTCGGCTTAGTAAGACGCCAGGCTAAAGAAATGCCCCCCGAATCTCGATATAGGCATAGGTTCTCATCCTTGGAAAACGGCTCATGGACGGCAAAGACGCCCTGCTCACCCTGGATCAGACGCGCCGCGACGGGGACAAAATCATGGTCGCCCTGGTTTGGCTGTTCGTTCTGTACTCCCTGGGCCTGGCCGCTTGGCACGACACCTGGGCGGAGTCACTGCTCGTTGGTATCCCCACCGTCCTGCTGGCCACGCTAATCGCGTTGCGTTATCGCGGCAGCCTTTTTTAAGTCGCGTCGTACTGGCCGTCGCTGTGATCGTGTTCTCGGCGCTCACCGTGCATCAGGGCCACGGCATGATAGAACTGCATTTCATCTTTTTCGCGGTACTGGCTTTCCTGCTCTGTTATCGCGATTGGTTACCGATCATCGTGGCCGCCGGCGTGGCAGCCGTCCATCACCTGAGCTTCAACTACTTGCAGGAGGCTAGTTATCCCGTTTATGTCTTTCGTGACCATATCGGATTGCATATCGTGCTGACGCACGCCGCCTTCGTGATTTTCGAAACCGCTATTCTGTGTTATCTGGCTTTTAAGATGCGCGCGGAGGCCATACAAGCCGAGGAAATGCACGAAATCAGCCGCCACCTTGCCGTGATAGACGGTGCAGTGGATCTGACTTACCGAAAGCCGGATGCACGCAGTGAGATTGCAAAACATGTAAATCATTACTTGGATGCGGTACACGGTGTGGTCGTAGAAGCGCGCAATGCAGCCACGCAACTCAATAGCACTGCGACTCAATTGGCCGACATCAATGATCAAACGAATCTCGCTATCCACCGTCAAGGGGCTGAAACCCAGTCCGTCGCCTCCGCTGTCACTGAGGTCACTGCTTCAGCGAATGAGGTGGCGGACAATGCCAATGAAACGGCCATGACAACCCGCCGGGTTAACGAGGATGCCAACAGTGGTTTGGGCCTGATGAAGAGCGCCGACGAATTGTTTCATACCTTGACCAAGGAAGTCGCCAAAACGCGCGATGCCGTCGCTCAGTTGGCGAGTGAAAGTGGGAATATCGTTGCCGTGGTCGATGTCATTCGCAATATCGCCGAACAAACTAACCTCTTGGCGCTCAACGCCGCAATAGAGGCGGCGCGCGCCGGAGAATCGGGGCGCGGTTTCGCGGTTGTAGCGGGAGAGGTACGAACTTTAGCTTCCCGGACTCAACAGTCGACCCAGGAGATTCAACGTATGGTCGAACGTCTACAATCGGGTACGCAAGCGGCCGCCAGCGCCATGGAGCGTAGTTACGACCAAACCACACAGGTGATCGACAAGTCCACGGCGGCGCGGGAAGCATTGGTCAACATCGCGGAAGGCATCGCTACGATCCGCCGCATGAATGAACAGATATCAAATGTCGCCGGCAAACAACGGGCGGTCATGGAAGATATCCTGCAGAACGCCACCTCAATGAAAGGCTTGGCGCAGCAGACGGCCGACGGTGCGACCAAAACGACCGCGGCAAGCCGCGACTTGAGTCGCCTCGCCGAGCAACTTCAGTTGACCGTCTCTCATTTCAAAGCATAAGTATCGTCGCTGGTTCCGTGAGGTCATCGTCGCCTGCGCTGTAGCCTAGCGCCCTAGGCGATTGACTGGGTGTATTGACTGTTCTTCAGCGTATGCCGTATCGTTCGATGTATTCATTCAAGCGCCGCAGCACGTTACATCGACATATATCTGCTTCTTTCATGCCTATAATCGCTCCCAGTTTGCCCATCGAGGCCATCTTGCCGGCCTTGCGAGCCACGCTCTCTCGCGGTGACAGCGCGGTACTCCAAGCTCCCCCCGGCGCCGGCAAGACCACGCGGGTGCCGTTGGCCCTATTGCAGGAGGCGTGGTTGACGGGGCAACGTATCGTGATGCTGGAACCGCGCCGTCTTGCCGCGCGCGCCGCCGCACATTACATGGCCGCGCAACTGGGTGAGGGCGTCGGCGCAACGATCGGCTATCGTGTGCGTATGGACAGTCGTGTCAGCGCCAAGACGCGCATCGAGGTGGTGACCGAGGGCGTCCTCACGCGCTTGTTGCAGGACGATCCCTCACTCGAGGGCGTGGGGCTGGTGATCTTTGATGAGTTCCATGAACGCAGCTTACAGGCCGATCTCGGTCTGGCGTTGTGCCTGGAAGCGCAGGGCGCGTTGCGCGAAGATCTACGCTTGCTGGTCATGTCCGCCACCTTGGATGGTGAACCGATCGCGCGGCTGTTGGGTGATGCGCCGCTCGTCACCAGTGCAGGCCAGATGTTTCCCGTCGAGACGCGTCATGTCGCGGACCAGCGGCGCCACGTCCAGGGCGCGCACGCTTCGCACGTGGTCGCCGTGATTCGGCGCGCGCTCGCGGAAGAAGAGGGTGGCCTATTGGTGTTCCTGCCCGGTGTCGCAGACATCAAGCGCGTTGCACGGCTGTTGAGCGAAGAGAATTTGCCGTCTAACGTCAATGTGAGGCCTTTATACGGTGATCTTGTGCTCGAGGCGCAGGAGCGCGCTATTCGCCCCACCGCAGCGGGCTCACGCAAAGTGGTGCTCGCCACCTCCATCGCCGAAACCAGTCTCACCATCGAAGGCGTAGGCGTGGTCATCGACAGTGGCTGGGCGCGCGTGCCGCGTTTCGATCCGGTGAGCGGTATGACGCGACTCGACACCGTGCGCGTGTCCCGCGCCGCGGCCGACCAGCGCCGTGGGCGCGCCGGCCGAACCGGTCCCGGTGTGGCATATCGCTTATGGAGCGAAGGCACCGTGCTGGCTGAATACCAGCGTCCTGAAATCAGTGTGGCGGATCTGGCGGCACTCGTGCTCGATCTCGCGCAATGGGGCGTCAGCGATCCGGCAGCATTGTCGTGGTTGGACGTACCGCCGCCGGCGGCCTATACGCAAGCCCGCGATTTATTACAGCGCTTGGGCGCACTCGATAGACATGGCGCGATTACCGCTCACGGTCGTGATATGGCGCGTCTGCCCTTGCATCCACGTCTCGCACATATGCTGTTGCGTGGCAAAGCGATGGGGCGGGGCGGACTGGCGTGCGGTCTGGCCGCGCTGATCAGCGAACGCGATGTACTCAAGGGTTCACGTGAGGCCGACGTGCGCTTGCGTTTGGAGGCGCTGCACGGCGGGACCGTAGCGAGTGCCGATAGTGCCGCTTGCGTGCGGGTGCGCAAGCTGGCCGAGCATCATCGCAGGCTATTGAATTGCCCAGTACAGCAACCTCAACATCTCGCAGACGCGGGATTGTTATTGGCTTACGCCTATCCCGATCGCATCGCCCAGCGACGCGTCGGCGTCGCACCGCGTTATCGCCTCGCCAACGGACGTGGCGCCTATTTCAGCGAGCATGAAGCGCTCAGCAACGAGCTCTATGTGGTAGCGGCCGAATTGGACGGCGCGGCACGCGAGGCGCGTATCTTTCTTGCCGCCGCCCTCGCCGAGGCGGACATCGAAGCGCACTTCGGAGCATTGACCGAGCAACGTGATTGGGTGGCGTGGGAGGGCAGGAGTGAAAGCGTGCAAATGCGCCGGCAACGCTGCTTAGGTGAGCTGGTGTTGGAGGACGACTCTTTTAACCACGCTGATCCGGAACTCGTGAATAGCGCCATGTTTCATGGCATACGATATATGGGCTTGGCTTGCTTGCCATGGAGTGACGCATTGCGTCAATGGCAACGGCGCGTGATGTTTTTGCGCCAGCATGAACCGAAGGTCAGCGACAGTCCGTCTTCACGGTGGCCCGATGTGGGTGATGACGCCTTGCTCGCCAGCCTAGAGAATTTGTTGGCGCCTTATCTAAATGGAGCCACACGACGCAGTCATCTCGCCAACGTCGAGTTGCGTGCGGCGCTCATCGGCCTATTGACTTGGGACCAGCAGCGCACCTTGGAGGAATGGGCCCCTACGCACCTCACCGTGCCCAGCGGTTCGCGCATCGCCCTCGATTACAGCAACGACCCGCCGATACTGGCGGTGCGCTTACAGGAACTGTTTGGCGCGCGCGACACGCCGCGCCTTGCCGGCGGCAAGGTGGCGGTGCTGTTGCACTTGCTCTCGCCCGCGCGCCGTCCGGTACAAGTCACGCAAGACCTGGCCGGTTTTTGGGCGCGTAGTTATCACGAAGTGAAAAAGGATTTGAAAGGCCGTTATCCCAAGCACTATTGGCCGGATGATCCGCTACAGGCCGAACCCACGGCGCGTGCGAGGCGATTGCGTAAAAAGGACTAAACGGAATTCGACAATATCCCGATGCGGCGATAGGCAGTTCTTTCCAGTTGCTTGGTAACTGAACCCCAAATGATCATCAGGCCCGTTTGTTCGATATCTTCGCCTTGGCATGCATTGCCATAATTATTTTTAGTTTATTTAATCTGTTAGGCTAGGTTATTACGTTGTCGCTTCAGCTCCTCGATTTCCGAGCGGATGTCTTTCCACTCGGTACTCTTGCGCGCATGGGCCATGATTTCATCCATGAGACATAAACGTGATTGGTGTTCTTGGATATATGGGTCGGCCAACTGTTCCATGTTCGTGATCAGTCTCTCGTCGTATTAGCCTCATTATTAACCTAA
>CALZJG010000077.1 GCA_945787555.1 uncultured Chromatiaceae bacterium
GAGGGCGACACCACCCCGGTGGGCTCGTTCGAGACCGGCAAGAGCCCCTACGGCCTCTACGACATGTCGGGCAACGTGTGGGAATGGACCGCCTCGTGGTATCTGCCCTACCCGGGCAATAGCCACCCCAGCGAAAACTACGGCGAACAATACAAAGTACTCAAGGGCGGCTCGTGGTGGGATTGCTCGTTCTACAAGTGCGGGATCTCGGCGCCGGTGTTTAACCGCAGTTTTTTCCTACGCGGCACCCGCAACAAGAGCTTCGGATTTAGGTGCGCCAAGGACGCCGCGGCGGCCGAGCCGCCGAAGGTGTCGCTCAATCAAGGCAAGAGGGAATGATAATGGATCGTGGTGTGGTTATACATGCGCCGATGATGGCGCTGGCATGGGCATTGGTATCATTGCCGGCCCAGGCCGATGACGACATCCTCATGGTGTTGATTCCCGAAGGGCCGTTTGTGATGGGCAGCGATAAGGTGCCTGAACAAGATGAGTCGGTGGGCGTCGGCACCAGCAAACCTTGGTATAAGGATGAACATCCCCAGCACCGAGTCACGCTTCCTGGCTATTACTTGGATCGCTATGAAGTGAGCAGCACTCAATATAGCGACTTCGTCGCCGCCACCGGTCATCCGCCACCTATCAGCTGGGCGCAGAACGGTTATGTATTGAAATCGCGTCTCGCCGAGTTGGAGCAGCTGGATGTGGAGCGATTGCGCCGTTTGGCGGTCAAGGCATTTCGTCTCGATATGGATACTCGCGTCATGGACAAGCCCGCCTTGCTCAAGGCCATCGGCGAACGTATCGCCTACATGGATAGCGAGCCGGTGACGGAAGTGACTTGGCGCGACGCGCAGGCCTATTGCGCCTGGGCCGGCAAGCGCCTGCCCAGCGAAGCGGAGTGGGAAAAGGCGGCGCGTGGTTCACAGGGGAGTGAGTATCCTTGGGGCGATGCGTGGCGTGCCGGGATTACCAATGCCGGCGATGAATTCTGGGAAGACGGCGTGGCGCCGGTGGGCTCTTATGAGACCGACAAATCACCCTATGGCGTGTTCGATATGGGCGGCAACGTGTCAGAGTGGACGGCCGACTGGTATCAGCCCTATCCCGGTTCGGACTACAAGAGTGATGACTACGGTCGGCAATTCAAGGTGTTGCGCGGCGCGGGCTGGGGCCGCGAAGGACATTACGCCATGCATCAATTTCAGCGCGCGGCCTATCGCTTTTATCTGCCGCCGATGTCGGCCCACCAGGACTTGGGATTCCGCTGCGCAAGGTCCGCCTCCGGCAAGGTGGCGGGATCGGGCAAATGATCTGTGCTTAACCGCGCCTTGCCAAGTAACTCATGATGAATTCGACGATCTCGACACGATTGTAAGCTTCTTGCAGTGACCGGCCCCACACCGTGGCGCCGTGGCCGCGTATCATCAGCGCCGGCACGGCCGGCCGGGTGTCGGCGCAGCGCTGTTCGATGGCGCGGGCGATGTTGGGAACATCGAGTGGGTTGTCGAACAGCGGCAAGCTGACGCGCGGTTGTTCTTCCCAGATGTCCAGGCCTTTGATCATTTCGATGGCCGGCAGTGGCAGCTCATTACCGTCCGTTTGCGCGCTGGCTAGGCAGGCATCGACACTGTGAACATGCAGGCAAGCCCGGGCTTCAGGGTAGCAGCGGTAAATCGCTTGATGAATGCTGGTCTCGGCCGAGGGTTTGGCGCTGGGACGGAGGCGTTCCAGGACGTTGCCCTCCTCGACCTCAATACGCAAGAAATCTTGCTCGTCGAGTTGTCCCTTGGGGAGTCCGCTGGCGGTGATCCAAAAGCTGCTAGCGTCGTGGCGTACGCTGAGGTTCCCGGCGGTGCCCGCCATCCAGCCGCGGGCGTGGAAATCGCGGGCAATTTCCATGAGGGCGGTCGCCGGGGGAAGATCATCGAATAGGTGCGCCACCGGGTTACCGCAACAGCTAGTTGGCGCGGCGCCGACGTGGGCGATCGTGGCGTTGCTGACCCGCTCCTGCTCTGCGTTCGCCGCGTGGGCCGCCGTGACGGCGTTGCCGCGGCACGGAGGCGGGCCGTTGCACCTCGGCCAGCAAGTCCGCCGTCACCGCCGCGCTGGGGATGGCATGACCTAGGTACTCCTCGATGTCCGGTAACGAGAAGGCATAGGTTTCGCAGGCGAAACTGATGGCATCGCCTTGCGTGCCGGCGCGCGCGGTGCGCCCGATGCGGTGTACGTAATCCTCCGCGTCCTGCGGCAGATCGAAGTTAAACACATGACTGACGCCGGGGATGTGCAGACCGCGCGCGGCGACGTCGGTGGCGACGAGAATGGGCAGTGTGCCGGCTTGAAAATCCTCCAATAAACGTAGGCGTTTTTTCTGTGGCACATCGCCGGAGAGGGTTTCGGCCTTGATGTCGTTGGTATTCAGGTAGGCCTGCACTTCTTCCGCGGCACGCTTGGTGTTGACGAACACCATGGTGCGCGTGGCGTCCATGGACTTGAGCAGCCCCATCAGTAACGGAATTTTTTCCTCGTTGGCGGGGTGGTAAACCATTTCGCGCACACCTTCTGCGGTGATTTGTTCGCTGGCGATTTGTATCCGGTGCGGATTGTTCATGTGTTCGTAGGCCAGTTCCATCACACGCCAGGACAGCGTGGCGGAGAACAGCATGTTGAGGCGCAGTTCCGGCTCGGGCAGGCGGCGCAGCAGGAAGCGGATGTCCTTGATGAAGCCCAGATCGAACATGCGATCGGCTTCGTCGATCACCACCACCTCGACGGCGCGTAGATCGAACACATGTTGTTTGAAGTAGTCGATTAAGCGGCCCGGCGTGCCGACGAGGATGTCGGTGCCCTCCTCCAATTGCTTACGCTGACTTTCGTAACCGGCGCCGCCGTAGACCACCGCCAAGCGCAGTTGGGTGTGCAGCGCGAGTGAGACCGCGTCTTTGTGGATTTGCACCGCCAACTCGCGCGTCGGCGCCACGATCAGCGCACGCGGTTGGGTGGGTTTGCGGTCCGGCGCGGGGGTATGACGCAGCAGTCGGTTCATGGTGGCCAGCAGATAAGCCGCCGTTTTACCCGTGCCTGTTTGCGCCTGCCCGGCCACATCGGTGCCGGCGAGGGCCAGAGGCAATGTTTGGGCCTGAATCGGGGTGCAATGACTGAAACCCGCCGCGTGGATGCCGTTTAGCAGTTCATCCGGTAGGTCGAGGCTGGATAACTCAATATCGGTAAGGTGTTGTTCGCTCATGTGTGCAGCATATCAGAAAGATTTTTCATTCGGACTTGAAATATTCCCTGGATTGAGATTGAATCTTGGGCGCGCGTTGCGAATGTGGTTGGGATAGGCTATCTTAGCGTTGCGGCTTCAGCCTAGTCATGTCGCCTAGAACAACGTTGGTGCGGTTGGTAGACAGAGCGGCAAGGGCGAAAAAATAATCAACGACTTGTTTACTGTCTGCCGGCGGTGTCTCAGTCCCCTCAGACTGGAGAGTTTGCGTGAGCAGTGAAATTAAGCACGTGAGTGATACGACATTCGACAACGATGTCCTCAAGGCCGACGGCCCCGTGTTGGTGGATTTTTGGGCCGATTGGTGTGGTCCTTGCAAGATGATCGCCCCTATCCTGGATGAAGTTTCCAAGGAGTATGAAGGCAAGGTGCGTGTCGCCAAGCTGAATATTGACGAGAATCCGGCTACGCCACCCAAATATGGCATCCGCGGCATCCCGACCCTAATGTTGTTCAAGAACGGTAACGTCGAGGCGACCAAGGTGGGCGCCGTGTCAAAGTCGCAGTTGACGGCGTTCATTGACAGTAATGTATGAAATTTACGACGGCGATATGCAGCTTATGCTGGACGCCACAATGATTAAGTGATAATTTCTTGAAAAATTAAAATAGATATAGCAATTTCGATCAGTCGTTTCGACTGAGCATTCCCTCGAAGAAGTCGTTTGTCCGGTGGCGTTAACCGGCACACTTCCATCTAAAATCCTTGCCGATTCACGAGCTATTCACGCACGACTATGAACCTTACCGAACTTAAGCAGAAAACCCCCACTGAACTGATACGCATCGCCAATGAAATGGGCATCGAGGGGATGGCACGTTCCCGTAAACAGGATGTCATTTTCGCTATCCTCAAGGCGCATGCCAAGAAAGGCGAGGACATTTCCGGCGACGGCGTCTTGGAAATCCTGCAAGACGGTTTTGGCTTTCTGCGCTCCGGCGATAGCTCCTACCTGGCCGGCCCGGACGACATCTACGTTTCCCCTAGCCAGATTCGCCGCTTCAATCTGCGCACCGGCGATACCGTCTCCGGCAAGATCCGTCCCCCGAAAGAGGGTGAGCGCTACTTCGCTTTGCTCAAGGTCAGCGAGATCAACTTCGAGGCGCCGGAGCATGCCAAGAACAAGGTGTTGTTCGAGAATCTCACACCCTTGTTCGCCAACAAACGCCTCAGCATGGAGCTGGGAAATGGCAGCACCGAAGACATCACGGTGCGCATCATCGACTTGGTGGCCCCAATCGGCAAGGGCCAGCGTTGCATTATCGTCTCGCCGCCCAAGGCCGGCAAGACCATGATGCTGCAGAACATTGCCCATTCACTGGCGCACAACCATCCCGAGTGTTACCTCATCGTCTTGCTCATTGACGAGCGTCCCGAGGAAGTGACGGAGATGATGCGTTCAGTGCGCGGCGAGGTCATAGCCTCGACCTTCGACGAGCCCGCCACCCGTCACGTGCAAGTGGCTGAAATGGTCATCGACAAGGCCAAACGCCTGGTGGAGCACAAGCGCGACGTGGTGATCTTACTCGATTCCATCACTCGCTTGGCGCGAGCCTATAACACCGTGATTCCTTCATCGGGCAAGGTGTTGACCGGCGGTGTCGACGCCAATGCCTTGCAGAAGCCCAAGCGTTTCTTCGGCGCGGCACGCAATATCGAGGAAGGTGGCTCACTCACCATCATCGCCACCGCGCTGATCGAAACCGGTTCGCGCATGGACGATGTAATCTATGAGGAATTTAAGGGCACCGGTAACTCTGAGATCCACCTTGACCGACGCATCGCCGAGAAACGTATTTATCCGGCGATCAACCTCAATCGCTCCGGTACGCGTCGCGAGGAGTTGCTCACCGGCCAGGACGAGTTGCAGAAGATGTGGATACTGCGCAAACTACTGCACCCCATGGACGAATTGGCGGCGATCGAGTTTTTGCTCGACAAGCTCAAGGCCACCAAGACCAACTCTGAATTCTTCGACTCTATGAAGCGCTGAGGCGACTCAGCGCGCGGGGGGGAGCTCCACGTTTACCGGGGCCACACCCCAGATCTCATGCGCGTATTCATTGATAGTGCGATCCGAAGAGAACTTGCCCATGCGGGCGACGTTAAGCACCGCCTTGCGCAACCATTCGCTTGGTTGTGTATACAAATCCGCCACTCGCTCTTGGCATTGTATATAGGCCGCATAATCGGTCAACAATAAGTAAAAGTCGCCACCGTGGGTGAGATTGTCCACGATGGCTTGATGGCGCGAGGCATCATCGGGTGAGAAATAGCCGCCGCGTATCATGTCCAAGACTTCTTTGAGTTCTGCGTTACCGTGATAGTAGTCCCAGGAATTATAGCCCTGGGCACGGCGTTCGTTCACTTGTTCATTGGTCAGGCCGAAAATGAAGATGTTTTCCTCGCCCACTTCTTCATGAATTTCCACATTAGCGCCGTCCAAGGTCCCTATGGTCAGCGCGCCGTTGAGGGCGAATTTCATATTGCTGGTGCCCGAGGCCTCAGTACCGGCGGTGGAGATTTGTTCCGATAGTTCGCAAGCTGGAATGATGACTTCGGCGTTCGAGACATTGTAGTTGGGGATGAAAGCCACCTTGAGTTGATCGCCGATGGCTGGGTCGTTATTGACGATGTCCGCGACATCATTAATAAGTTTGATGATGCGTTTTGCCATTACATAGCCGGGCGCCGCTTTGCCGGCGAAGATCACGGTGCGCGGCACGCGTGGCGCGGCGCTGCCGTGGCGGATGCGGTTGTAGAGCGTGATGACATGCAGCACGTTTAGGAGCTGGCGTTTATATTCATGGATGCGTTTGACATGCACGTCGAACAGGCTGTCGGTGTTGACGCTGACTCCGCAGCGATCTTTGATGAGTGCGGCCAAGCATAGCTTATTGTCGCGTTTGACGGCCGCGAACTTGGCGCGAAAGTCCTCGTCCTCGGCTAGTGGCGCAAGGCGCTGTAATTGATCGAGATCTTTTGTCCAATCGGCGCCGATGTGTGCGCTAATCAGCTGCGACAAGACGGGGTTGGCCAAGTGCAGCCAGCGGCGCGGCGTAATGCCGTTGGTCTTGTTGACGAAGCGCTGCGGATCCATGTCGTGGAAGTCTCGGAAGATGGTGGCCTTCATCAAATCGGTGTGGAGGCGTGCAACGCCGTTGACTTTGTGGCTACCCGCCACAGCGAGATGGGCCATGCGGACCTGTCGTTCGCCGTCCTCGTCGATGAGGGACATGCGTTGCACTCGATCCTGATCGCCGGGAAAATGATGGCTCACGCCTTTCAAGAAGTAGTGATTGATCTCATATATGATTTGCAGATGCCGCGGCAGGATTTGTTCCAATACCTCCACCGGCCAGGTTTCCAGCGCCTCGGGTAACAGCGTGTGATTGGTATAGGAGTACACTCGGCGGGTGATGTCCCAGGCGCGCTCCCATTCCACGTTGTGGATGTCTAGCAGCAGTCGCATTAGCTCGGGTATGCCCAACACCGGATGGGTATCGTTGAGTTGAATGGCCACTTGATCAGGCAAGGCGTCGAAGGTGTCGTGGAATTTTGAGTAACGGCGCAGGATGTCTTGTAGCGAGGCGCTGACGAAGAAATACTGTTGTTTGAGCCGTAGTTCCTTGCCCATGAAGGTAGTGTCGTCGGGGTAGAGCACCTTGGAGAGATTCTCCGAGTCGTTCTTCTCCTCCACCGCCTTGATATAGTTGCCCTCGTTGAAATAACCCAGGTCGAAGTCGCGCGAGGCCTTGGCCGACCACAGGCGCAGGTTGTTCACGGTGTTAGTGCCGTAGCCGGGGATGGGGGTGTCGTAGGCCATGGCCATGACATCTTCGGTTTCCACCCAGTGATGGCGCTTGCGGCCGTGTTCGTCAGGATATTCCACCACGCGGCCATAGAACTTCACTGGATAAAGGACTTCTGGGCGTGGGAATTCCCACGGATTACCGTAACGCAACCAGTTCTCCGGGTGCTCCACTTGGCGGCCGTTCTCGATGCGCTGGGTGAACATGCCGTACTCGTAGCGGATGCCGTAGCCGTAGCCCGGCAAGCCCAGGGTGGCCATGGAGTCGAGGAAGCAAGCGGCCAGACGGCCGAGGCCGCCGTTACCCAGCGCCGCATCGGGCTCCTCATCACGGACGGTTTCCAGGTTCAGGCCCAGTTCCTTGAACGCGGCGGCGACTTCATCGTGAATCTGCAGGTTCAAGGCGCTGTTGGTCAGCGTGCGGCCGATCAAGAACTCCAGCGACAAGTAGTACACGCGTTTGGCGTGCTGGCGATAATAAGAGCGCTGGGTTTCCATCCAGCGCTCCATGAGGCGGTCGCGCACGACGTACGCCGCGACGTGATACCAGTCACGCTCGGTGGCGGTGTATACGTCCTTGCCAACGGAATATTCGAGGCGATTGGCCAGGGAGTGTTTGATCGACTCCTTGTCCAGGCCCAGATAGTCATACTTGAACGTGGGTTTGATTACGTGCTGTGCCATATCCTGGCTCCTACGGCCTGTCCTTGAATGAACGCAGATTGTATCCCTATTACGGCCTTAGGGCTTTATACTTAAATTCCCCGGCTTGCCCTCGGGAGGGGATTTGCGTATGATTGCTCGTCATTTTAGCGGTGCCCCAAGGCGCCGGCCGTTTGGGCGAGAGGTTGAGATTATGAAAGCCGAAATACATCCGACCTATAGCGATATTAAGGTCACCTGCAGCTGCGGAAACAGCTTCACCACCGGTTCCACCCTGGGCCGCGATCTGCACTTGGACGTGTGTTCCGCCTGCCATCCTTTCTACACCGGCAAGCAGAAACTACTGGATACCGCCGGTCGCGTCGACAAATTCCGCCAGAAGTACGGCAAGACCGCCTGATCGAGGGGTCACCGATGAGGGTACGCAGCAGGGCGCTCCAGTGGGGCGCCCTTTTCGCGTTATGGGGGCTACTCGGCGTCGCCTCGGCCAGCTGCCCACCCAGCGAGGCGCGGATCGAATCGGTACGGGTGGCATGGGTCATCGACGGTGACACCATCAAGCTCAACAATGGCCGTCATGTCCGCCTCATTGGTCTCGATACCCCCGAATTGGGGCGGGACGGCGCGCCGGATCAACCTTTTGCCAAAGAGGCGCGCCTCGCTTTGCGCGAAATGCTACCCGCGGATGGTCGCATACGGTTGCAACGCGACCGCCAGCCCCGTGACCGTTACCGTCGCCAGTTGGCGCATGTTTATCTCGCCGACGGCCGCAATCTCAGTGCTGAACTATTGGAAAACGGCTGGGCCACCTTGTTGGTGCTGCCGCCCAACACCAACCATGCCGAGTGTTATCGTGACGCTGAAGCGCGCGCCCGTGTCGCGCGGCGCGGCCTATGGTCGCTGCCGCATACGCAAGCGCAATCCGTCCAGGCGCTGACCGCAGCCCAGCGGGGTAGGCAATATATTCAGGGCCGCATTAGCGCCCTCTCACAGGGCCGCGACTCACTTTGGTTGGATATGGAGGGTAGAATATCGTTGCGCATCGATCGTGACGACCTCCCCTACTTTGTCGATTCGCCGCCCCACAGCTATGTCGGCAGCGAGGTGCGCGCGCGCGGTTGGCTGTATCGCTCGCGCGGCAATGCGCGGTTGCATATCCGCCACCCCGTGGCACTCGAGCGGCTGGGAGCGACGCGTGGCGACAATCACTAGCCGTCTCAACTCTGGTGCTGCGGCGGGGGCGGGCGTATAGTTTGCGTTGGTTTTCGCGTTGTCTGAGCACGCGTCAACACCGCGCTCCGCTCATCGGCCGTGCCTCCGTCCTGGCCGTGCCGATGTTTCGCTAGCCGCCACACCCAGCCACGAGTCGTAACCGAAGTCATCACGGATTCATCATGAACGAAGATCGCAAGAAAGCCGCTCTGGCTTATCACGAATTGCCCGCGCCGGGAAAAATCTGTGTTTCCATCACCAAGTCCTGTGTCACCCAAGATGACTTGTCACTGGCCTATACCCCCGGTGTGGCCGAACCGGTGCGCGCCATCGCCGCCGATCCCGAGAGCGCCTACCGCTATACCTCGAAAGGAAACTTGGTGGCGGTCATCACCGATGGCAGTGCCGTGCTGGGTCTGGGCAATGTCGGCGCGCTGGCGGGCAAGCCGGTGATGGAAGGCAAGGGCGTACTGTTCAAGAAATTCGCCGACATCGACGTGTTCGACATCGAAGTCAACGCCACCAGCCCCGAACATTTCATCGAAACGGTGGCCGCCATCGCGCCGACCTTCGGCGGCATCAATTTGGAAGACATCGCCGCACCGCATTGCTTCACCATCGAAGAGGCGCTGAGCCAGCGTCTCGATATCCCTGTTTTTCATGACGACCAACACGGTACCGCCATCATCGTCGCCGCCGGTCTACTCAATGCGCTGGAGTTGCAGGGCAAGCAGCTGGAAGAGGCGCGCATCGTGTGCCTGGGCGCCGGCGCGGCGGGCATCGCCTCCATGCATCTATTGGTGGCGCTGGGCGCGAAAAAAAGCAACCTAGCCCTCGTGGATCGTAACGGCGTCATCCACAGCGGCCGCGAAGATCTAAACGTCTACAAGCGTGAATTCGCGCTCGACACCGAGCAGCGCACCCTGGCGGACGCCATGCAAGGCGCCGATGCCTTCATCGGCCTGTCGGGCCCCAACCTGGTGCCGGCGGAAATGCTCTCTTCCATGGCGTCCAAACCGGTAATTTTCGCCCTGTCCAATCCCGATCCGGAAATCAGCCCCGAGCTGGCGCGCAGCGTGCGCGCCGACCTGATCATGGCCACCGGGCGCAGCGATTATCCCAATCAAGTGAACAATGTGCTGGGCTTTCCGTTCATCTTCCGCGGAGCCCTGGACGTGCGCGCCACAAGCATCAACACGGCGATGCAAGTCGCTGCCGTGCACGCCTTGTGCGCGTTGACCCGCGAGCCGGTGCCGGCGGAAGTGCTCAAGGCCTACAAGCTAGACCATCTCGCCTTCGGTCCCGATTACATCATTCCTAAGCCGCTGGACCCGCGCCTCATTGACCAAGTGCCGCCCGCCGTGGCACGCGCCGCGGTGGAGAGCGGCGTGGCGAGGCTGAAGTATCCGGGGCATTATTCGCGGTAGGTTGCGCTGAGGAAATTTGTTTTTCGGCGAAACTATTCACGCTGCTTTATGACAATTTGTGGATGTTGGGATATGCCAGTTCCCATTTGTGCCCTTTGGTAAAGTGCTGGTCAATGCACCGAGGAAATCCGCGACGACCTTCTCGCACAAGGCAGAGTTGCTTCCTGAGTTTCAAATTTTCACGAATATAGTATTCAGAGAATGTCTTCGCTACTCGGACGCTTGCGCTTGAATTGGTTCGGTCTTGACTTAAATTGAGATCGAGCTTCTTCTTGCCAGGTTTGCGACGAATATGGGCGATTGCATCGCGGCATTCGTCACGAAGGTACTCGCCAAGTTTTCTCCCCCTCAAGGGGAGAGAGTTAATGTCTTTTTGTCTAGTCGTAAGCTGTTTTGCCAGTTTGCGATGGGTCTTGTCTACGAATCCCTCAGCATTGGAACACCCGACTTCTAAGATTTGCCAAAAGAAAATGAACGAGAGATAGTCATTATTCGAAGCGCAAGCTTCTCGATATAACGTCAAGGCGATGCGTTGTCCCTCTGTTTCTATCTTTGGTATACGGTCAATGCTGCAACCAATATGGCGGCCCTTGAAGGGGAGAATGCGAAAATCATTGACGCGGGGGCGAGCCTTGCTGAGCGGTAACTTATCAGGCCAGGTTCTACCTCCAGATTCCCATATCGCGGTCCTCGCTTTGTTTGCCCAGCCGAGAGCGCTTAGGAATTCGGACGCCACCGAAAACGCATGCTCTCGCTCTGAGATGACGTCCGATGGAAGAATCGACAGTAGATGATCAGCATATTCGCGAGAATGGTGCTGAATCAATCTAAATCTTATCTCTCTGTACTCAAAAAGATAAGTTTTTCTGCGCAGTCGCCCGTCATTGTCGAAAGAAATCTCCATCAAGTAGCTCATTTGTGTCTCGGGATTAATTGTCCATGCAAATTACCGAGCGTTGAGGTTGGCCCGGGTAACTCGTGGGGACAACGTTTGATTGCTTGTGATTACAGCGGCGAAGGTGCCCATGCGGGGTCTCGCCCCCGCCGGCGAGGTACTTTCTTTTGCGCGGCCAAAAGAAAGTACCCAAAGAAAAGGCCGCCCGGCGGTGACGTTCCGCGCCGACTGCGCGCTGAATACCCTGCGCGCTTCGGGCGACGCGGGGTTTTTCAGACAGGCTGTCCCTGGCCTGTCTGAAAAAGCTTGCCATCCCTGGCTACGCCCCTGCGGGCCTGATCCGCGCCACCCTGCAGTGCTGGGCGCCACCGACGGGTAAACTGAGAACGCAGCACTGATTAACCCGAGAACCCGAGAAATCCCCACCGCATTTGGTCATTCATACTACCCGCCTCAACTTTACAAAACCCACTCCCCCGCCCATCATCACTACAGGTGTTCCGCATTAGGAGGCCGTCGTGAAAAAAATCGCCATCGTGGGTCCGGGGCGAGTGGGAGAATCCACCGCGCAGATCTTGGCCAAGGAATCGTTGTGCCGCGAGTTGGTCTTGTTGGGGCTGGAGGACAGCGTGACGCGCGGCATCGCCTTGGACATTCAGGAGTCGGCGCCGTTGTTCGGTTTCGACACGCAGGTGCGCGGCGGCGCGGATCCCGCGTTGCTGAGTGAGGCCGATCTGGTCATCATGACGGCCGGTCTGCCGCGTAAACCGGGCATGAGCCGCGATGCCTTGCGCGACGCCAATTTGGCGGTATCGCGCGAGGTGGTGGCGAATGTGCTGCGCCATGCGCCCAATGCGATGCTGCTACTGGTGAGTAATCCGGTCGATGTGTTGACCTATGATGCCTGGAAACAAACCGGTTGGCCGCGTGAGCGGGTGTTCGGGCTGTCGGGCGTGTTGGACAGCGCGCGCATGGCCAGCTTCGTGGCGCAGGCCAGCGGTTATTCGGTGCGCGACATCACCGCGATGGTAATCGGCGGCCATGGCGATGCGATGGTGCCGCTGCCCGGGTACACCTGCATCAACGGTATTCCCATCAAGCACTTTCTAGATGAAGTCACGATAAAGCGGCTCATCGAGCACACCCGCCAAGGTGGCGCGGAAATCCTCGCGCTGAAACAGACCAGCAGCGCCTATGACTCCCCCGCCGCCGCGATTGCCACGATGGCCGACGCGGTGATCCGCAATCGCAAACGTATCCTACCCTGCGTGGCCATACTCGACGGTGAGTATGGACAGAGCGATGTGGCCATGGGGGTGCCGGTGGTGTTGGGCGAACGCGGCATCGAGAAAGTTGTCGAACTGCCGTTAACCGAGGACGAACGCCTAGCCCTGCAAGCGTCCGCCGATGGGGTGCGTGCCGCGCTGGGTCAGTGAGGAGCCTGCCAATGACCAATAAACACACGCTCACCGTCACCGATAACGCCACCGGCAAGAGCGTCGAATTGCCGGTGCGTGAGGGCACTCACGGCCCGGCGGCGGTGGACATCAGTACCTTGTACCGCGATATGGGCTATTTCACCTACGACCCGGGTTTTGTCTCCACCGGCAGTTGTCGCAGCGCCATTACGTATATCGACGGCGAGCAGGGCGTGTTGCTCTATCGCGGTTATCCTATCGAGCAGTTGGCGGAAAGAAGCTCCTTTTTGGAAGTGGCATTTCTGCTCCTATACGGGGAGTTGCCGACCCACGAGCAGTTGAACAGGTTCTCCGGCGTCATCACCCATCACACCATGATCAACGAAAGCCTGAAAAGTTTTTATCGAGGCTTTTATCACGACGCGCATCCCATGGCTATCATGGTGGGCGTGGTGGGTTCACTGTCGGCCTTCTATCATGATTCCACCGACATACGTAATCCCCGCCATCGCGAAGTTGCCGCCCATCGCTTGATCGCCAAGATGCCAACTATCGCTGCCGCCAGCCATAAGCATTCGGTGGGGACACCCTTTATCTACCCAAAAAATGAGTTGAGCTATGCGGGTAATTTTTTGCGCATGATGTTCTCGTTGCCAACTGAAGACTATGCAGTGGATCCGGTGGCGGAAAAGGCCCTGGATTTGATCTTCATTCTGCATGCCGATCACGAGCAAAACGCCAGCACGTCTACGGTGCGCTTGGCCGGCAGTTCCGGCGCTAATCCCTTCGCCTGTATCGCCTCCGGGATCGCTGCGTTGTGGGGGCCGGCGCATGGCGGTGCCAACGAAGCGGTGCTGCGTATGTTGGCGCAAATTGGCGAGGTTAAGAACATTCCTAGTTATTTGGCCAAGGCCAAGGATAAGAACGATGGCTTCCGGCTGATGGGTTTCGGACATCGCGTCTATAAGAACTACGACCCGCGGGCCAAAATAATTCGCGAGATGTGTCACCAAGTGTTGGCCAAGCTGGGCGATGCGAACGATCCGATGTTCGAGCTGGCGCTGCGTTTAGAGGAAGTCGCCCTAAAGGATGACTACTTCGTCGAGCGCAAGCTGTACCCCAACGTGGATTTCTACTCCGGACTGATCTACAAGGCGCTGGGAATTCCCACCAACATGTTCACCGTCATGTTCGCCATCGCCCGCACCGTGGGATGGGTGGCGCAATGGATGGAAATGATCGGCGAACCCAATCAAAAGATAGGCCGTCCCCGTCAGGTGTATGACGGATCGCCGCAACGCGATTATCAACCCTTAGAGGAGCGTCGCTCCGCCATCATAGGTGCCACGGAGGGAAGTTTTGCCAACGGTGAATTGCGCGGCACTGACTGATAACTGCCGGCGATACTCATGTTCCGAACCCCAATTCCCCTTCAGTTGCCCTGTCAATATCGATTTTAAGACTGATTTTCCTCTGTTTTTTCTACCAGCTCCATCGCGACATGCGCCCGCAGTCGCCAAGCGGGATCGGTTCTCGATTCAAGCTAACAAATGTCCAAGAGCTAAAATTTGCTCGATCCACGCCGATACTCTCTAGTGACAGGACAGTTGTGTGGCACCGGCCGCACGATGCTCGCCCCAGTTTGGGAGCGAGTGCCGTATTGCGAAATATTAGGGTTAAACGGTCCAC